>NZ_PYSV01000007.1 GCF_003028415.1 Deinococcus arcticus | reverse complement strand
CGGACTCGTCAATCTCCGCTGGCAACGCCGACTCTACCTATCCACACACTAAATTTAGGGCTAAGCCAGCGGGGCGACGGTTCCCGTCGCCCCGCTCCCCCTTCGGCTACTGCGCAACAGGTCTTCAATAGAACGTGGTCAGGCGCTCAACGCTGTGGCGGTGGTGGGGAAAGCCGTCCTCGGCACGCTTGCCGATGGGCAGCAGGCCAGCAAACTGCACGTGCTCGGGCAGGCCCAGGATGGCCTTGACCTTGTCGGGCTGGAAGCCCAGCATGGGCACCGTGTCGTAGTCCAGGCCACGGGCCGCCAGCATCAGAAAGCCGAAGGCGATGTTGGCCTGCGACAGTCCCCACTGGCCACGCTGGGCCACGTCCTGGTGGCCGAACACGTTGTCAAAGGTGGTGCGCTGGCCGGTGCGGCCCGCGTCGCCCATGCCGGGGTGGGCGGTGTCTTCCACGGTCTGCAGGGTGTCTTCCATGTCGCTGTAGACCACGATCACGGCGGGGGCGTTCGTCACCTGGCCCTGGCCGTAGGCAGCCTCTTGCAGCTGCGCCTTGACGGCGGGGTCCTGCACCACGGCAAAGCGCCACGTCTGGGCATTCCAGGCGCTGGGCGCGAGGCTGGCCAGGCGCAGAATTTCGCGCAGATCATCCTGGTTCATGGGCTCCTGCACGTACTTGCGGATGCTGCGGCGGCTCTCAATGGCTTCAGTCACGTTCAGGGGGCGGGTGGCAGTGGCAGTCATTCCAGGATGTTAGGCCCACTGCTTTGAAAAGTCAAGCGGTGTATGATTCGTCATGATTGGGTCAGCCACATCTGTGTACACTCTGAACCATGAGCATGGAACACACTGGTTTCTGCCCGGTTTACCGGGCCATCGGGGTGTTGCAGGAGAAATGGGTACTGCACATCGTGCGGGCCCTGCTGAACGGTGAAAAGGGGTTTAACGAGCTTGCCCGGGCCGTCGGCGGCTGCAACAGCGCCACCCTGACCCAGCGCCTGGAGCATCTGGAGCAGCTGAGCCTCATTCATAAGCGCACCGAGGACAGCCACGGCAAGCTGGCCCGCAGCGTCTACAGCCTCACGCCAGCTGGCCTGGAACTGCAGAGCGTCATTGACGCCATTGGCGCCTGGGCCCAGTCACATCTGCACGAAGAAGGCGCCCACCCCGAACCCTCGCCCTGCTGAGCCGGGCTGCACCTCTGCGCGCGGCGGCTAAGAGGGTCGCCTCGGCCTGCCGCCCCCCACCCGGAGGCCCCATGACGGCCCTGCTGTTGTTCATCGTGCTGCCTACCGTGCTGCTCGGCCTGGCGTTTTTCATCAAGCCTCTGGTGGCGCCCGACCAGCGGCGCGGCGACGCCATGGGTCAGGGGCTCAGCGCCCAGGGCCTGTTCGGCCATCACGGACTGGCCCCGGACGAGCGCGCCGTGCGCGAGGACACCGAGGCAGTCCGGTTTGACCTGGGCGCCGTGCGGCCCCGGGACGGTGCATAACGGTCAATGAAGACCCAAGGTGGGCCCGGTGCATGGCCGCGTACCCTGAACGGCATGAGCCTCAAGGATCAGTTCTCGGCCGAAGAATGGTTCACCGTCATGAATGGGCCTGGCCGGGCCGGCGCCGCCGTGGTGGCCGCCAGCCCCAGCGGCATCACCGGGCTGGTGGCCGAAGCCCAGGCCCTGTCACAGGCCGTGCGTCAGGGCATCAGTGCCGCCGGGCGCACGCCGCTGCTCGAAGCCATGGCCGCCGATCTGCTGGGCACGCCCCCGGCCCCCACCACCCTGCCCAAGCAGGAGCGCGCCCGCACCATGGACGACGCCCGGGAGCAGAGCCTGCAGGGCGTGCGGCAGGCCACGTGGCTGGTCAGCGCCAAGGCCAGCCCGGAAGACGCGGCGGCCTACCGGCAGCTGCTGCTGAACGTGGCCGAACAGGTGGCCATGGCCGCCAAGGAAGGCGGCTTTCTGGGCATTGGCGGTGAGCAGGTGAACGACCGCGAGCGCGCCGTTTTGCAAGAGCTGCGCCGCCTGCTGGGGGCCAGCGACCCGGCGCCCGCCAGTCCCCAGCAGGCCCCTTCCCCAGACGGCAGCGGCAACAGCAACTGATACGGACTGCCGTCCATTTCCGTACCATCCGGGAAGAAGGGGGATGTTCCCCGCCTTCGGCGCTGTTCCAGCCCAATTCCCGGAAATCCGCATTTGTTCCTTCTCTGCTCCGCAGCTCTTCGAGTCCCTTCGGTCGAAAAAATTCCGTAATGTGTTACGGAATTTTTCGAAAGCCGTATGACTGGGGCACCCGGCCCCTGCGCTGGAGACGCTCTGTAGTTGAGTCCATCCCCTCATTCAGCCCAGGGCCGTTCTCGGCACGCTGTCCAGCAGCGCGGAACACCCCGGCCCAGGGGGCGCGTTACACTGGCCGCTGAAGCGTTGGGGGCGACTGGCGCAGAACGTGGACAGACCACGGGGAAGCCCCCAATCCCCTCCTGATCGCGCGCCTGGGTCACTGTTCGACGTTCGTTCTGGCCTGTGCCGGAGCGGGCCTCGACCCCGGAGACCACTGTGAACGACGCACCCCACACCCCCAGACGCGCCCTGCTGTCCGTCAGCGACAAGACGGGCGTGGTGGAATTTGCACGCCAGCTGGCCCAGCGCGGCTGGGAGATTCTGAGCACGGGCGGCACCTACCAGAGCATTGTCGAGGCGGGCGTTGCCGCGCGGCAGGTCAGCGACGTGACCGGCTTCCCGGAGATGCTGGACGGCCGGGTCAAGACCCTGCACCCCGCGGTGCACGGCGGCATCCTGGCACGCCGCGAACCCGGGCACCTGGAGCAATTGGAACAGCACGGCATCGGCACCATTGATCTGGTGTGCGTCAACCTGTACCCCTTCCGGGAGACGGTGGCGCGCGGGGCCGAATTCCCCGAAGTGATCGAGAACATTGACATCGGTGGGCCCGCCATGATCCGCTCGGCGGCCAAGAATCACGCGGGCGTGCTGGTGCTGGTGGACCCGGCCGATTACCCGGTGGCCCTGCAGGACGAGGTGAGCCCGGCCGAGCGCCAGCGACTGGCCGCCAAGGCCTACCGCCACACCAGTGAATACGACGCCGCCATCACTGCCTATCTCGAAGGCACCTCGGACGAGCTGCCCACCGCCCTGCCTGAGCAGCTGGCCCTGAACCTCACCCGCGCCGCGCAGGTGCGCTACGGCGAGAACCCGCACCAGCCCGGCGCAATCTACCGCCTGGGCGCCGCACAGGGCCCGGTGCTGGACGCGCAGCTGCTGAGTGGGAAGCCCATGAGCTTCAACAACTACGCCGATGCGGACGCCGCCTGGGCCCTGTGCGAGGAACTGAGCGAGCAGGAAGCGGCGGTGCCCGGCCACGAGGCCGTGTGTGTGGCCGTCAAGCACGCCAATCCCTGCGGCGTGGCCCTGGCACAGAGCGCCCGCGCCGCCTGGGAACGCGCCCGGGACGCCGATACCCTGAGTGTGTTCGGCGGGGTGGTGGCCGTCAGCCGCCCGGTGGACCTGGACGCGGCGCAGGCCATGCGCGGCACCTTTCTGGAGGTGCTGATCGCCCCCGAGGTCAGCCCGGAGGCGGTGGCGTGGTTCACCGAGAAGAAGCCGGACCTGCGGGTGCTGGTGGTGGGCCCGGCGGCGGGGGTCAGCCGGCTGGATGTACGGCCCCTGACCGGCGGCTTTGCTGTGCAGGAGCGCGACAGCCGCCCCTGGGATGACCTGTGCCCCGAAGTGGTGACAGGGCGCGAACCCACCGAGCAGGAATGGCTGGACCTGCGCTTTGCCTGGGCCACGGTCAAGCACGCGCGCAGCAACGCCGTGGTGCTGGCCCGTGGCGGGGTCACGGTGGGCCTGGGGGCCGGGGCGGTCAGCCGCATCTGGGCGGCCGAACGCGCGGTCGCCAATGCGGGTGAGCTGGCCCAGGGCGCGGTGCTGGCCTCCGAGGCCTTCTTCCCGTTTGACGATGTGGTGCGGCTGGCGGCGGGGGCGGGCGTGCGCGCCATTCTTCAGCCCGGTGGCGCCAAGCGCGACCCCGAAGTCATTGCCGCCTGCAACGAGCTGGGCCTGAGCATGGTGTTCACCGGTTCCAGGCACTTCAAGCACTAGACAGAGGGGAGCAGAGGGGCGCGACGGGGGTTAATGCAACCCCGCCGCGCCCTTGTGGTGCAGAAACCCTCTGTGGTTTGCCCCGGCTGCACCGCTTCTCTGGGGTTCCGCCCCTCATGGCGCGCCCCATCTCTCTTTGCCCTGCCCTCCGTCCATGAGCTGCCGTCCACTCCCCTCTCAACTTTCTCTTCCCAGATAGTTGCAAACTGCAATCATGTTATCGGTATCTCTCCCGTCTTCACCAGACCTGCAGGCGCAACCGCTGCGGTTTCTGGCGGCGTACTGGGGCGTGTGGCAGGTCATGAGTACGCGGCTGCACACGGCGCTGGAACGCCAGCATGGCCTGGACCTGCGCACCTTCATTGCCCTGAGTTATGTGCAGGCGGGGCCCATCACGCCCGCCGAACTGGCGCGGCAGCTGAAGGTGCCGCGCTACGAAGTTGCGCGCATTCTGCGCCGCCTGGACGACCTGCACGCCATTGCCCGCCGCCGTGACCCTGCGGACGCCCGCTCGCACGAGCTGCACACCGAGCCTCTGGGGCAGGTGCTGTGGGCGGGGGCCATGCAGACCGTGCAGGCAGTCACCGCGCCCGCCCTGAGCACCCTGAACACCGACCTTGACCCCCTGACGGCCGCGCTCGAACGCCTGGCCGCCCTGTCCCCGGAGGACCAGCCATGACCACCCCGCTCCAGTGCCCCTTTGGCCACGGCACCCTGACCCGCCAGCCCACCGCCCAGCCCCGCCCCGGCGCGCCCGTTCGCGTGGAGGGCACCGCCTACCACATTCACGACTTCCAGACCGCGCGTGAGGTGCTGCGCAGCGACGATGTGGTGCAGGCCGGCTTTGGCGCCGAGCGGTTGCAGGACGCCAGTGTGCTGCGCCGCAAGCCCGTGCTGTACACCGAGGGCGACGCCCACCACGAGATGCGCCGGGACACCGCCCGGTACTTCACCCCCGCCGCCGTGGCGACCTATCACCCCATGATCGCCGCCCTGGCCGACAGTCTGCTGGCCCGGCTGACCCAGGCCGGCGAGGCGAAGGTGGACGACCTGAGCCTGACCATGGCCGTGCAGGTGGCCGCCCAGGTGGTGGGCCTGACCGACAGCGCCCTGCCGGGGCTGCACCGCCGCGTGACCACCTTCGTGGAGGGGGACCGGCCCCGGGGCGACGATGCCTCGCGCCTGCGGCAGGTGCTGGACCAGCGGCACCTGCTGGCCTTTTACCTGCTGGATGTCAAACCGGCCATCGCCCGGCGACGGCGCCAGCGGCGTGACGACCTCATCAGCCACCTGCTGGACCAGCAGTACAGCGACCTGGAAATCCTGACCGAGTGCCTGACCTACGGCACAGCCGGCATGGTGACCACCCGCGAGTTCATCACGGTGGCCGCGTGGCACCTGCTGCGCGAACCGGAGCTGCGCTGGCACTACGTTCACGGCACCGAACGCGAGCGTCACGCGGTGCTGCACGAGATTCTGCGCGTGGAGCCGGTGGTCTCCACCCTGTACCGCCGCACGCACAAGGACCTGAGTGTAGGCGGCGAGGTGATTCCGGCCGGCAGCCTGCTGGCGCTGAACCTGCGGGACACCAACGAGGACCCTGGCGTGGCGGGTGCAGACCCGGCGGCCCTGTGCCCGGGTCGGTCACTGCCGCGCGGCGTACAGGCGCCCGTGCTGGCATTCGGGGACGGCCACCACCGCTGCCCGGGGGCCTTCCTGGCCATCCGCGAGAGCGACGTGTTCCTGCGCCGGCTGCTGATGTGGCGCGACCTGCGCCTGGTCTCGCCGCCCTCGGTCACCTTTAACGAGGTGGTGCAGGGCTACGAACTGCGCGGCCTGCGCGTGGCCCTGGGCCGCTGAAGGCATGAGGGACAGGGGGAGGCGGCCTGAGGGTGGCCGCGCCCACGGCCCCCGGCCGACTGGGTAAGGTGGCGGCATGCCCTTTCAGCCGCTCCCGCAGGATCAGCCACACATCATTCTGGGTTGTCCGGACTGCCACACGTCCTGGGTGGTCTACGAACAGCAGATCGGGCTGCCGGTCCCGTGCCCTGGCTGCGGCTCGGCGGCCCGGCCCACGCGGCTGGGCTACACCGATGCCGGAAGTGGCCGGCAGGTGTCGTTCGGCAGTTTCCGGCGCCTGCTGGAGCAACCCGACACGGCCCAGAGGGTTATTCCGATGGTCGAGCACTGGCTGAACGTCCGGCATGAGGGCGGACTGCAGTTTGTGGACGGCGCCGGGCAGCCTGTGCCGCTGGCCGAGGTGCATTTCCGGATTCAGGGCCATGCCCAGTGGCAGGGAGAGCTGTACAACCAGTACATGAACGTCGCGCGCTGAGCCGTGCGCGGCCCTGGGCTCTGCCAGGCCAGCACCCAGAAGAGCGGCAAGGCCACTGTTCTCTGCCCCGCCGTGTCTGCTGGCGCTGCCGCCTATGCGCTCTTTTTCCAGCGGCCCTTGCCCCGGTGGCCCACCCGGTTGCCGGCGTGGGCGGTGCGGGCACGCACGGTCTGGTCGTCGTAGCGCAGCATCAGCGCCAGCCGGGCGCGGCTGATGATGTGGTGCGGGTGCCGGGGCACAAAGGCCGTCACGATGTCCACGTGACCGTCCGCGTGCGGCTCGGCCACCACATGCAGGGGCAGGGCCACCCCACAGGCTTCAAAGTACCCGCACACCAGCCAGCGCCTTTCCTCGGTGTACACGGCGCGCACCCGGCCAGTCAGCAGCACATTCAGCACGTCATGCTCCAGGAAGCCCTCGGCGCGGGCGTGGCTGATGGCGTGCGGGCACAGGTGGTAGCGGCCGTCGTACACGGCGTCGCGCAGGCGGGCGTGCGCCCGCGCGAGGCTGAAGTCATCGGTGCTGACCCCGGCCAGTTCGGCCTGCCGCTGCGGTTTCAGGGGCGCCTGGGGCGAGGCGGGGCGGGGCGGGGGCGCCGCCGGGGTGCGCCGCGCGGCCTTTTCGGCGCGCGCCAGCTGGGCCCGCAGGTGCAGCAGGTCGGTGCTGGCCTGCACCTCACCCAGTTTGATGGCCTGGGGGGAGCGCTCGCCCGCTGTGGGGGCGCCCGGGCTTCTGTTGCGGTGTCTGGTCACGGCAAAGCACCTCCGGAAAAAACCGCCTGCGCTGGGGCCCCGCGCGGGGGGCCAAAAAAGAAAAGGCCCCTCAAACACGCTGTTCGTGTCTGTGGGGAAGGGGGCGGCGTACCCTGTTCAGGGCATGGGCGCAGCATAGCACGCCCCCCCGGCCCGGCAGCGTGACGAACGGCGCAGACACGCCCGGCGGCGGGTGGCTACCCTGATTGTGTCTGGTTAGACAGTGTGTTCGGTGTTGCCCCCTTGTTGCCCTACCCCTCGTCGGAGGTCACTGCCATGATCCGATCCATGCTGGCCACGGATGTGCCCGATGTGCTTGCCCTGCTCAACTGGATGGACGACGCCCCCGAACGCGAAGTGTTCTCGCCGGAGGCGCGCAGCGAAAGCGAGCTGAAAGTCGAGTGCGAGGACTGCACCTGCCTGGTGGACGTGGGTGAGGAAGGCGTGCTGGCCTACTGCAGCCTGACCCCCTTCCGGGATGGCCTGGTCATGGAAGGGCCCATCAGCGACGGCGGGCAGGTGGGGCCGCTGCTGCGCGGCGCGCTGGAACGGGCCGAGGGCCTGCCCGTGTACGCCTTTGCCGCGCGTGACAACCTGCCGGTGCGCGGGGCGCTGGAAGCGGCTGGCTTTGCCGCCATGCACACCACCGACTTTTACAGCGCGCCGCTCTCGCGCCTGACGCCGAACGCCTGCGCGCCGGCCGGGCACCGCATTGTTCACCGCCTGCCGCTGGCCACCTACCGCGAGCTGTTTCGCGCCAGCGAGGACACCTGGGCCGAGCGCCTGACCTGGACGCCAGAACAGGTGGACGAGCATTTTGCGCGCCCTGACGTGCGGCTGGTGGGGCTGCTGCGCGGCGAGCAGGCGGTGGGATTTGCCGAGCTGGAATTCAATGCCGAAGAAGCCCGTGCCGACGTGACCTATGTGGCGGTGCATCCGGCCGAGCGCGGCCAGGGCTACGGCCTGACCCTGCTGGCCCTGGCCGCCGCCGAGGCTGACACCCACCCGGAACTCCGCACCCTGCGCGTGCGCGCCCATGACCATATGAAACCGGCCCGCGCCCTGTATGCCCGCGCGGGCCTGACCCACTGCCGCAGCGTGGTCACCTACATGAAAGAGGGCGACGAGGACGTGTAGGGGCGTGTGGGCGGCGCGCTGGTTACGCCCCGCCCACCCAAACCCGGGCTTGCCCACAGATGCGCCCCCGGGACCGGCCGTAAGCTGCCCCCGTGGCCAAGAAGGATCGGCGTTCTCAGCAGCCCGCGTTCGTGACCCTGCGGGATATGCCGGGCACCCGCGTCATGTTCTGGGTGGTGGACAGTTGCCCCTACTGCGGCGAGCGGCACCTGCATGTGGCGGGCAACCTGCGCACCGCCGACCCCGGCGAGGCGCTGGGCGAGGTGCCGGCCCCCTGCCAGCCCGAGCGGCCCTATGTCCTGACCCTGCCCCCGCGCCCTAAGCGCAAGAGCGGCAAGGAGGAGCGGCGCAAGGCCCGGCGAGACAGCAAGCGCGAAGCCTGGGACGAGGACGGCGGGTAGGGCCACCCAGGCGACAGGTCCCCAACTGCGTTCAGTGGTTGTGCTCGGTGGCGCCAGCCACACCGGGCGCGGGCAGCGGCTGGGCGCCCCGGCCGTTGAGCAGTGTGATCATCAGGCGAATCTCGGCGGCCTGGGCACCCTGAATCTGCCTGGCCAGGGCCCGCACCTCGGGGCGCACGCCAGCAGAGAGCACCGGCGTGACCATCGCCAGCGCCCCCTGGTGGTGACGGGTCATCAGCTGCAGAAATTGCACCTCGCTCTGCCGGGGCGGCAGGGTGCTGATGCGCGCCACCTCGGCCGGGGTGGCCATGCCCATCTGGCGGGCGTGGCCCGCGCTCATGCCCTCGCCGCCCCAGGGTCGGCCCCAGATGGTCAGCCAGCCGCGCATCTGGCCAATCTGTTCCTGTTGCGAGAGCAGCATATCCAGGGCAATGGTGCGCAGCGCCTCGTCGCGGCTGCGCTCGCGGATGCGGATGGCCATGTCCACCGCCTGGGTGTGGTGCTGGGTCATCTCGCGCACAAAGCGCACCTCGGGGCTCTGCTCACCCGGGGGCAAGAGGCGCGGGGCCACAAGCAGGGCCACACCCAGCAGGGCGGCCAGCAGCAGCAAAGCGGGCAGCAGGAGTCGGCGGCGCATCAGAGGCGAGTATAGGCAGGGCCAGCAGGTAGACTTGCCCCGCATGGAGCGCAGATGGCAGAACGTGGCCGGCGGCGGCGCACTGGGCGCGGCCCTGGGCCTGCTGGCTGCCTTTTTCGGAGATGTGCGCGCGCCTGTGGGCCTGCTGCTGGCGCTGGTGCTGGCCGGGACCCTGGCCGGGGCATGGCCGCCCGCGTGGCGGGCGCTGCGCCTGGGCGCGGGCGCGCTGGCCCTGGGCCTGTGGCTGTGCCTGCTGACCCCAGTGTTGCGCGCGCCTCTGGCCGCCCTGACCCTGGCCCAGGGGCCCCAGCCCGCCGACGCCATTGTGGTGCTGGGGGGCGGGGTGCAGTGCGGCACCCGCACCCTGGAGCCCAGCAGCCTCAGCCGCCTGGTGCGGGGGCTGGAACTGTGGCGGGCGGGCTACGCGCCCCTGGTCACGGTGTCCGAACAGTCCGGGCGGATCGGGCCCCGGGGGTGTCCGAAAATCAGTACCCTGGCCCAGGCGCACCTCCGCGCACTGGTGCCTTCGCCGGGCCCGCAGGTGGTCACCCTGGCCAACGTGACCACCACCCGCGACGAGGCGGCCCGGGTGCGCGACCTCGCCCGGGCGCGCGGTTGGACCCGGGTGCTGCTGGTCACCAGCCCCAGCCACTCGCGCCGCGCGGCGGCCCTGTTCCGGGCCCAGGGCGTGGGCGTGCTGAGCGTGCCTGCCCCCGAGATCCGCTTTGATGAGACGCTGCCCCTGCCGTCTGACCGCCTGTGGGCTGCGCGCATTCTGGCCTACGAGGGCCTGTCGCGCCTGAAGGCGGCGCTGGGCGGCACGCCGGAGCGGTAGAGGCGGCCCCCCCCTTGCCCATCCCACAAATCCCCTGTTCCCCTTCGCCTACACTCGCTGCTTGATGAGTGAGCGGATGATCACGGTGGTGGGCGCGGGCCTGGCAGGTTCAGAGGCGGCGCTGGCCGCCGCGCGGCTGGGCGTGCGGGTGCGCCTGTATGAAATGCGGCCGGTCAGGATGACCCCGGCGCACCGCAGCGGCAACTTTGCCGAACTGGTGTGCAGCAACTCGCTGGGCGGCGAGGGCGAACTGCAGAGCAAGGGCCTGCTGCAGGCCGAACTGCGCAGTGTGGGCGGCGCGGTGGTGGGGGCGGCCGACGCCTCCAGGCTGCCGGCAGGCAACGCGCTGGCCGTGGAGCGCGACGAATTCAGCGCCCGCGTGACCCAGGCGGTGCGCGAGCACCCGCTGATTGAGGTGCTGGGCGAGGAGGTCACGGCGGTCCCGGAGGGCATTGCTGTGATCGCCTCTGGGCCCCTGACCTCGGACGCGCTGGCCGCCGACCTCGCGCGGCTGACCGGCAGCGAGCGCCTGAGCTTCTACGACGCCGCCGCGCCGGTGATTGCCTTCGAGAGCATCAACATGGACAGCGCGTGGCGCGCGGGCCGCTACGACCAGAGCGCGGATTACATCAACTGCCCTTTTACCAAGGACGAGTATCTGGCGTTTTTTGAGGCGCTGGAACAGGCCCGCGCCCACACGCCGCACGACTGGGAAAAGCTGGAATTCTTTGAAGGCTGCATGCCCATTGAAGAAATTGCGCGCCGGGGCGTGGATACCCCGCGCTTTGGCCCCATGAGCCCCAAGGGCCTGGACAACCCACGCACCGGGCGCTGGCCCTACGCCGTGGCCCAGCTGCGCCAGGAAGACCGCGAGGGCCGGATGTGGTCCCTGGTGGGCTTTCAGACCGGCCTGAAGTGGGGCGACCAGAAGGCGGTGGTGCAGCTCATTCCGGGTCTGGAAAATGCCGAGATCGTGCGCTACGGCGTGATGCACCGCAACACGTACCTGAACGCGCCCACCGTCCTGGAGTCCACCCTGCAACTGCGCGCCGATGAGCAGAAGTTTGTGGCGGGCGTACTGGCCGGCACGGAAGGCTACCTGGAAAGTGCAGCGACCGGCTGGCTGGCCGGCACCAACGCCGCCCGGCTGGCGCTGGGCCTGCCGCCCCTGACCCCCCCGGCCGAGTCCATGCTGGGCGGCCTGACCCGTTACCTGGCCAGCGCCAACCCCAAGGGGTTCCAGCCCATGAACGTGAACTGGGCCCTGGTGCCCGAACTGCCCGCCGAGGTGAACCCTAAGACCGGCAAACCCCGCAAGCTGGGCAAGCGCGAGAAGCGCCCGGTGATGTTCCGCCGTGGCCTGAACGCGTTTATGGCCTGGGCACAGGCCGAAGCTGGACTGAGCGTGACCGTGCCCGCTCTGCTGGCCCAGTCCACAGCAGAGCCTGAGGCCGCCAGCGCCTGAGAGCTCAGTTGGCCCCGCGCAGACAGGTGACGGAGCACCAGACATGAAGAGCAGATGAAGAGTCAACGCCAGCAGCCTACACTGGGGAACATGAAGTTCTTCGGCAAGTGTGCCCTGATCGCGTTGATTCTTACAGCTCAGGCCGGCGCAACGTACTGTGTTCCCCGCCCAGCCCAGGACCTGGTTCAGCTGGACAGAGTGGTCAACGTCACCTCCACCGAGGTCATGAGCCCTTCCTGGACAGACAAAGAGACGCAGGCTTACAGCGCAGGTCTGCTGCGCGGCAGGGTCAGCGAAACGATTTCCAGCCTGCTGGGCAACTCCTCTTACAGCGAGGCCTACAGCTATACCACTGCTGGAAAGCCCAGCACGGTGAATATCACCATGAACACGGTCCGCTCGGGCACAAAGACCTCGCAGGAGGTTTATGAATACGACGCCCAGGGCCGACTCACGCGTGTGCTGGGCACGGACGGTCCCCGCCGGCCCCTTGAAACCATTGCCACTTGCAGCTACGCGTCCCTGAGCATCACGGAAAGGGAGACGGCGTACTACGGTTTCGTGCCCAGAACCCACGAATACACGCTGAACGCGCAGGGGCAGGTCATCCGGCATGTCCAGACGACGGAGCGGTACAAGAACGATACAGACGTGACGACCTTCACCTACCAGAACGGCCGACTCGTGCGGCAGGAACGGCGTGAGGTGAACAGCATCTACCCAATCAAGGTCACCACGACTGATTACAACAGCGCCGGATTCCCTGTCAAAGTCGTGGACGCCCGGTTTGAGAAGAACAATCAGCGCCGCAGTCAGACCACCACAACCTTCGACTATGTGATGGACGCGGCCGGAAACTGGGTGGAGCGGCGTGAATACGAGCACGACGGCGACAGAAAAGAGCTGGCGGCAACCACCACCCGCGTGATCGTGTACACCAAACCCTGACCGGGAAGGCGTGAGGCGGCTGTCCCTCAGCGTTCCGGCACCGTGAGCGTCTTCCCTACCGCAACCGCTGCACCTGCAACGTATACCGCCCCCCCACATCCTCGCGCCAGGCGACCGTCACCCTTCCCTGCCGGTCCACCGCCACCGCCGGCGAGCGCGCGTCGCGCCGAGCGTTCCGGTTGAGCACCGGCCACGCGGCCCACGTCTGCCCGTTCCAGCGCGCGGCGTGAATCTGGCCCAGGCCGTCGCCAATGCGTTCTTCCACCCAGGCCAGGACCGCGTGCCCGGCCGGGTCAGTGGCCAGCGCGGGCGCCGAGGCGTAGAGCCGGCTGAGCGCCCCGCCCATCGGTACCCAGTGCGCGCCGTTCCAGCGGCGGGCCAGCAGCGTGTCCTGGCCCTGCACCTGCTGCAGCCACGCCACCGTGGGCCGGTCCTGGCCGTCCAGGACCATGCGGGTGGAGGCCACGTAGGCGGGGCCATCGTTGAGGGCGCCCCCCAGTGCCTGCCAGCGCGCCCCATCCCAGCGTGAGGCCAGCACGCGGCTTTCGGTCACCTCGCCCTGCAGCCACGCCACCACTGGCTGCCCGCTGCGGGTCAGGGCCAGGGCCGGGGTGCGGGAAAACGCGCGGAGGTCGTTAAAGGCTGGGCCCCGCACCCAGCTTTTCTGGGCCGGGTCCCAGCGCCGCACCGTCAGCTGGCTGCCGTCGGGCTTGCGCAGGTATTCGCCCCAGGCCAGCACCACCTCGCCCCGCCACGCGGCCACCGCGCGGGTGCGCGCGGCATAGGGCAGATCGTCGCCCAGGTAACGGGTGCCCCAGTCGGTCCAGCCCTCGCCCTCACGCCACGCCCGCAACTCCACGATGTCGTTGTCACCGTAGTTCTCGTTCCACACGGCGGCGGGGCGGCCCTGCTCGTCCAGCACCAGATTCAGGTTCGAGGCCGGGCGGGGCTGGCGGTAGTTCAGCACGCCCCCCAGCGGCTGCCACGCCCCACGCTGGGCGCGCCACACCCGCACCACCCGCCCGGTAAAGGTGCCGCGCCCGGAATTGAAACGGCCGCTGTCCACCACCGCGCCCAGGTGCAGGGTGCCGTCCGGGGCGGCGACCAGGGCCACCTCGCGCACCGGGGCGCTGAGGTGGGGCACGGGGAGCGCCACGCCCGGCGCATGGGGCGCGGCGCCCCCGGCCAGCGCGGCAGTCAGGAAGGGCAGGGCCAGGGTCAGCAGGGCAGCGCGGCGCAGCATCAAAACCTCCGGTGAATGGGGGCGGCTTGGGGGTGTCTTGCCGATTCTTGCCCATGTGGGCGCGCTTCTCAAGCGCCGCGCCCCGCCCCTGCTCTATGGTGGGGGCGTGAACGACGGGGTGCTGGTATACGGACTGGGGCGCAGTGGCCGGGGGGCGGCGCGCTTTCTGGCCCGCGAGGGCATGGGGGCCGAGTGGATCGACGCGCGCCCAGCGGCCGAGGATCTGGCGCTGATGGCGGAGCTGGGCTGGGCGCCGGGCGACGTCTCGCGCCCCTACCGAACAGTGGTGGCCGCGCCCGGCGTGCCCATTGACCACCCGGATCTGGCGCAGCTGCGCGCGGCCGGTGCCGAGGTGATTGGCGAGGTGGTGCTGGCCGCCCGCGCCCGCCCGGCGCTGCCCATGGTGGGCATTACCGGCACGGCGGGCAAGGGCAGCACCACCGTGCTGGTGGCCCAGCTGCTGCGGGCCGCCGGGCTGCGGGCGCTGGAGGGCGGCAACATTGACCCGCCGCTGCTGGACGTGGTGGATGAGGCCGAGGTGGCGGTGGTGGAACTCTCGAGCTTTCAGCTGGAACGGGTACCGGGCCTGCGCCTGCCGGTGGCGGTGATCACCAACCTGGGAGTGGACCACCTGGACCGCCACGGCACCGTCGAGGCGTACCACGGGGCCAAGCGCAACATCACCGCCGGGCAGGAAGCTGGCGACGTGCTGGTGCTGCCCGCCGGGCTGGCCGTGCCCACCCAGGCCCAGGTGCGCGCCTTTGACCCCGAGCGGCTGATGCTGGCGGGCGGCCAGACGGTGCTGGACCCGGCCGAGCTGCCCCCCGGCGTCCACCCGGCCAACGCCGCCGCCGCCCTGCTGGCCGCCGAGGCGCTGCTGACCCGGATGGGCCGCGCGGTCCACGCGCCGGTGCTGGCCGCCGCCCTCAGGGCCGCCCAGCCGGTTGCGGGCCGCTTTGAAACCGTGGCGCAGGTGGGGAACGTGACTTTTATCGAGGACTCCATCGCCACGCGCACGCTGGCCGTACAGGCGGCCCTGGACCGCGCCCGCCCCCCCGTGGCATGGCTGGTGGGCGGCCGGGACAAGGGCGCCGAACTGGCCCCGCTGCGAGCGGCGGCCCAGGGCCGGGTGGCCCAGGTGATCGCTTTTGGCGAGGACGGCGAAACCATGGCCCGCGCCCTGGGGCTGCCCTACCGCGTGGTGGGCGGCGAGGACGGCGAGGCCACCATGCGCGCCGCCGTGCAGGCGGGCCTGGAGGCCCTGCCCGGCGGCGGCACCGTGCTGCTGGCCCCGGTGGGCACCAGTTTCGATCAGTTCCGCGACTACAAGGCCCGGGGCGAGAGCTTTCGCCGCGCGGCCCAGGCCCTGGCCGAGGCCTGCCCGTGAGCGTGCAGCTGCTGATTGCCCAGGTGCTGCTGATCAGCATGGGCCTGATTGGCATTGCCGCCGTGGACCCCGCCAAGATTTTCGACCACGGCCCCAAGGCGCTGCTGGCGCTGGGCCTGACGCTGCTGGCCGCGCGGCTGCGGCCCCGGGCGTTTTTGCAACTGGGGCCCTGGGTGTGGGGCATGACCCTGGTGCTGCTGGTGCTGGTGCACTTTATTGGGGTGGGCACCGCCGAAAGTTCCGGCACCCGGCGCTGGCTGGATTTTGGCGTGATCCGCTTTCAGCCCTCCGAGATGGCCAAGCTGGGGCTGGTGATGATGCTGGCGTCGTTCTTTGCGCGCCGGGGCGTGCAGAACAAGCTGATCAGCGCCACGGGCATGATCGTGCTGACCACGGGGCTGGTGTTCTGGGAGCCGGACCTGGGCAGCAGCGTCCTGATGTTCTCGCTGGGCATCATCCTCATGTACGCGGCGGGCGTGCGCATCAGCAACATCAGCGGCTTCATGCTGGCGCTGGGGCTGCTGGCCATTCCGGTGGCGGGCATCTATGTGGAGCGCAATCCGTACATCATGGAACGCCTGACCGGTCACCAGAACCGGGGCGAGGTGCCTTCACAGGGCCTGGACCAGATTGGGCTGGCCCACCGCGACCTGCGCATGGGCGGCATTACTGGCCAGGGACCAGATGGCCTGCGGTACGAGTATTTTGGCGAGCACACCGACATGATTGTGGCCTCGGTGGGCTTCAGTTCGGGGCTGCTGGGGGTGGCCATGCTGCTGTTTGCCTACTGGCTGATTGTGGCCACGGCGCTGGACGTGGCGCATCTGGCCAGCCGGGTGCGGCCCATGACCCCGGAAATCCACGGCGCCAGCGTGCTGGCGATTGGCGCCATGTTCATGATCGTGGGGCAGGCGTTCGTGAACCTGTGTGTGGCGGCCGGCATCTTTCCCGTGACCGGGGTGCCGCTGCCGCTGGTCAGCTACGGCTTTTCCAGCATGATGACCATGAGCGTCGCGCTGGGCATCATCCACTCCGCCATGCGCGAGGTGCGCCGCGCCCTGCCCGAGCCTGAGCCCGAAACCCCGGTGGCCCTGAGTGCCGACTGAGCCGCCCGTGCCCGGCGCGGCGGCCCTGCCCAGGCCCGGCCGGTTCAGCCTGCCGCCAGTGCCCGCCCTGCTGCTGGCCATGCTGAGCATTCAGGGCGGCGCCGCCTTTGCCAAGACGCTGTTTCCGGCCCTGGGCGCGGCAGGTACCACCACCCTGCGCGTGACCCTGGCGGCGGCCCTGCTGCTGGCCGTGTTTCGTCCCAACCTGCGCCAACTGACGCGTGCCGACTGGGCGGCCATTGCCCCCTACGGCGTGGCCCTGGGCCTGATGAACCTCGCCTTTTACGAGTCGCTGCGCTTTCTGCCGCTGGGACTGGCGGTCACGCTGGAATTCGTGGGGCCGCTGCTGCTGGCCCTGGCCCTGTCACGCCGCGCAGCCGATGTGGGCTGGGTGGCCCTGGCGGGCGTGGGCATTGCCCTGATCGCTCCCATCGGCGGCGAGGGGGCCCATGCGGTCTCGCCCCTGGGCATTGCGCTGGCACTAACGGCCGGGGCGCTGTGGGCGGCGTACATTCTGGCCGGTGGGGCGGTGGGGCGCCGGGTGCCGGGCAGCACGGGTGTGGTGGCGGGCATGCTGGTGGCGGCCCTGGTCACCCTGCCCTTCGGCGCGGCGCAGGCCGGCCCGGCCCTGCTGTCGCCTGCCGTGCTGCTGACCGGGCTGGCGGTGGCGGCGCTGTCGAGCGCCCTGCCCTACACCCTGGAAATGCGCGCCCTGCGGGCCATTCCGGCGCGGGTGTTCGGCGTGATGATGAGCCTGGAGCCGGCGCTGGCGGCGCTGAGTGGACTGCTGTTCTTGCACGAGCGGCTGACCGTGGTGCAGGGGGTGGCGATGGGGTGTGTGATTGCGGCAAGTGCGGGGATTAACTGGACGGGGAAGCGGGGGGAGGGGTCGTAGGGGGTATGGGGTGCGGCTGACTACCAGCTCGCCCCACCCCCCCAGCCCCCCTACCCCAAAGGGGCAGGGGGGAGCAGCGCTGCGCTGAGCAAGAGTTTCTACTGGCGTTGGCAGGCTCGCTCTCTTCGTCAACGTGTCCGGCTTCGACGCCATCCTCCGAGACCGCGCAATGGCCCGCGCCCTTCGGGCACGACGGCCTCGTCTGGACCCGGGCATTACCGGGGCAAGAAGGCTTGGTGCGGTCCAGAAAGTTCTACTTTTAAACAGCAAAGAGCAGAGTGAGCACTTGGCCGTTGTGTTTTTGAAAGTCGAACCTCGTGTGTGAAGCGTCTCCACCCTTCGCCTTTACGGGGCAAGCAACGGAAGCCGTCGAACGTGGCCCCATCCGTTCGGGGGCGGCCCCTCACTCATCTTGATTGGGTGACATAGGCTCACTTCCTCCTTGGCGCGAAGCGCGCGGGCGTCCGGCGATGGGCGAAGACAGGCCACGGCGTACAGCGCGGGGACGGAGGTTGGTGGCTCTACACCGTCAGTCAACGTTGTCCATTGCCAACGTCTGCTCCCCCCTGCCCCTCTGCTGCGCAGCTCTGCGAGTCTGGAGGAGGGGGGGTGGGGCAAGCCAGCCAAGAC
This sequence comes from Deinococcus arcticus, assembly GCF_003028415.1. Lineage (NCBI taxonomy): Bacteria > Thermotogati > Deinococcota > Deinococci > Deinococcales > Deinococcaceae > Deinococcus > Deinococcus arcticus. The sequence continues at coordinate 179,347 of NZ_PYSV01000007.1, read as the reverse complement.
CATCGCAAAGCCCCCCCAAACCCCATCACCCAAAAGCGCCCCTACCTCCCGGCAGGGGCACCCCAACCCAGCGCGGCCTTACCAGCCTGCTTTCGTCGTCGTGGTGTCGTCCCCACTGCCCGTCATCAGCAGCCCCAGCTGCGTCTCTGTGGCGTTGGCCGCGTCCACCTCACCCACCACCTTGCCCTCGAACATCACCAGAATGCGGTCCGCGAGGTTCATCACTTCGCCCAGGTCGGCGCTGACCAGCAGCACGGCCAGGCCCTGGTCGCGCGCCTCCACGATGCGGGCGTGAATGAACTCAATGGCGCCGATGTCCACGCCGCGCGTGGGCTGGCTGGCCACCAGGATCTTGGGGCCCTTGCGCATCTCGCGCGCCACGATGATCTTCTGGGCATTGCCCCCGGAGTAGCGCCCGGCGGGCAGTGAGGCGCTGCGCGGGCGCACGTCGTACTGCTCGCTCAGCTTCCTGGCGTTGGCCTCGATCACGTCGCGGCGCAGAAACCCGAAGCGGCCGGCAAAGGGCGGGCGGTCGTGCTCGCCCAGAATGAAGTTCTCGGCGGTGGTCATCTCCAGCACCAGCCCGCGCTCGTTGCGGTCCTCGGGCACGTGCGACAGGCCCGAGGCCTCCACTTCCCGCACGCCCCGGGCCGTCCGGCCCAGGTAACTGATCTGGCCCTCGTAGGACCGCAGGCCGGTGATGGCCTCGATGAGTTCGCTCTGGCCGTTGCCTTCCACGCCCGCAATGCCCACAACCTCGCCCGCGCGCACCTGAAAACTCACGCCGTCCACGGCGTTGTGGTGCTCGCCCTTGACCACCACGTTCTGCACGTCCAGCGCCACCGCGCCCGGCTGGGCCGCCTGCTTCTGCACCTTCAGGGTCACGTCGCGGCCCACCATCATGCGCGCCAGCAGTTCGGTGGTCGCGCCCTGGGCGGGAATGGTGCCAATCATCTTGCCGTCGCGGATCACGCTGATGGTGTCACTGATGTGCAGCACCTCGTGCAGCTTGTGGCTGATGAAGATCACGGCGTTCCCGCTGGCGGCATACTGGTTTTTCAGGAACGAGAACAGTTCGTCGGTTTCCGAGGGCGTCAGCACGGCGGTGGGTTCGTCCAGAATCAGGATGCGCGCGCCCCGGTACAGGGTTTTCAGGATCTCGACCTTCTGCTGCTGGCCCACGGGCAACTCGCCCACGATGGCGTCGGGGTTCAGGTCAAAGCCAAACTGCGCAATCAGCTCGGCCACGCGCTGACGGGCTGCCGGGTAGTTGATGGCGCCGCCACTGGTGGGCTCGGCGCCCAGAATCACGTTTTCGGTGACCGAGAGCGTCTCGACCAGCATGAAGTGCTGAAACACCATGCCAATGCCGCGCTTGATGGCCTCTGCGGGGTTTTTCAGGTCCACCGCCTCACCGTCCACCACAATCTGGCCGCTGGTGGGCGGCTGAATGCCGTAGACGATCTTCATGAGGGTGGATTTGCCGGCACCGTTTTCGCCGCACAGGGCGTGGACGCTGCCCCACTGCACGTTCATGGAGATGTTGTCGTTGGCCAGGACCAGGGGAAAGCGCTTGGTAATGCCGCGCAGTTCCAGCGCGTGGGGAGAGTTGTGCTGAACGGCCCGGAGCACGTCAGGCTGGGAAAGGGTCATACCCTGCAGTCTACCGCGCGGCCCCCCAGCCCGGCACGCCCCGCGCGCCCATCCGCCGGGGGACTGCCCGCACCTCCCCATGAGGCCACCATGAAAATCCGGCACAATGTGTGCATATGGACAGTTTCTGGTTGATGGTCACGAACCTGGGTCGTGACGAGGTGTTTATCGTGGCGCTGGCTCTGTACACGTGGCTGGTGCGGCCGTCGGGCGGGCGCGATCTGGGCATCGCTTTTGCCCTGAGTTACCTCACGAACACAGCGCTGAAATACGGGCTGGACCTGCCGCGCCCCTTCTGGAGCGACCCCTCGGTGGCCTCGGAAGCGGCAAAGGCCACCGCCGGAGGCCCGGGGCTGCCCAGCGGCCACGCGCAGATGAGTGCCACGCTGTACCTGGGGATGGCCGCGCAACTGGCCCGGCCGGGCTTCTGGTGGGCCGCTGCGGCGCTGGTGGCGCTGATCAGCCTGTCGCGCCTGGCCCTGAACGTGCACTACCCCAGCGACACCATCGTGGGTCTGCTGCTGGGCGTGTGCTTTGCGGCGCTGGGCGCCCGGGGCCACTTTCCGGACCACGCGCTGGGCCGCTGGCTGCCCCCGGCCCTGGTGCTGCTGGTGGCCGCGCTGCTGCCCGCCGGCACCCCCCGCGAGGTGGGCGCCGGACTGGGCCTGCTGGCCGGCTTCTGGGCGGTGCGCCCCACGTTTACGCCCCCGCGTGACTGGACCGGGCGCCTGATTGTGGCAGTGGCCGGGCTGGTGCTGGTGTTTGGGGTGTACTTCGGCCTGGGGGCCCTGCCCGAGAGCCTCAAGGACCTGCCGCTGGGGCGCGCCCTGCGCTACGCCCTGCTGGTGGCCACCGCCGCCTGGGCCGTGCCCACCCTGCTGCGCCGCTGGCTGCCTTCAGGCGCGGCGCCTGCTCCGGCCACCCCGCAGGCCGTACACTAGAACCTGCATTCAACGCCGCTTCCCGCTGCAACACCCTCACTGGCAACACTCCTGGAGGTTGGTTATGGGCACGCTTTCTCCGTCGGTTCGCCTGCTTGCCGCTGGTCTTTCTGCCCTTCTGCTGGCGCCAGTGGTGCTGGCCCAGACAGCGCCCGCGCCGGGCACGCTTCAGGCGGGACCTGCCAACGCCGCCCGCGGCGCGGCACTGTCGGGTTCGTGCGCGGGCTGCCACCGCGCCGGGGGCCGCGCGCCGGACCTGACCGGCCGTCCCGCTGCCCAGACCCAGGCCGCGCTGGTGGCCTACCGCAGCGGCACGCGCCAGCACCCGGTCATGCAGGGCGTGGCCGCACGCCTGTCTGACCAGGACATTGTGGATCTGGCGGCCCACTACGCGCAGGCCGGGGGAGCGCCCGCTGCGCCGCCCGCAGCCACGCCCTCCACCCCGCCAGCCGCGCCTCCGGCGACCACCCCGCCCGCACCGGCCACGCCCCCCCCGGCCGCCACCCCCACCGCGCCGGCCACGCCCCTGGCCCGGGGCAAGGCGCTCTATCTGGACGGCGACCCGGCGCGCAACATCCTGGCCTGCGCAGTGTGCCACGGCGAAACCGGGCAGGGCGCCGACGATCTGGGCATTCCCAGCCTGGTGGGCCTGGGCGAGGCGGCCACCCTGGCCGCCATGAAAACCTACCGCGCCATGCCCCCCGTGGGCATCGCCTACCCCGACGCCATGCGCATTGCCCTCAAGCCCATGACCGACGCGGACCTGGCGGCCGTGGCGGCGTATGTGGGCACGCTGAAATAAGGCCGTGGGCTGTGGGCCATGAGCCATGGGGACAAACCCCCAAAGCTCATGGCCCACAGCCCATAGCTCCTACCTCACCCGCACCGCCCTGGTGGCGGGCTGCTTGCGAATCCAGGCCACGAAACGGGCCACGTCCTCGTGGGCGCGCAGGGCGTCCAGATCGGCGTAGTCGCGGGCCAGTTCGGCGTTGGTAAAGGTGCGGTGCAAGAACTTGTGGCAGGCCGGGCACAGCGGCGCGGTGGGCAGTTCGGCGGCTTTCAGGCCCTGGCGGCGGCCCTGGGACCGGGGCAGCAGGTGGTGCTCGGTCAGCTGCGGCACCTCGCGCCCGCACAGGGCGCAGCGCCCGGGCGGGCGGGGCGGCGGAGGCCAGGCAGACTCGGCGCGGCGGCGGGCCATCGGCGGTCAGGATAGGGGGTGGGGCTCCCGGCAACCGTGCGGGGCCCCCCAGAGCAGAGCGGTGCCCCAGCGCCCTGGCCCCGCCTAGCCCTTCTGCAACAGAATGCTTTTCAGGTACAGGCTTTCCGGCACGCTCAGGCGGTGGGGGTGGTCGGCGGGCTGGTAGGTCACGGCCACCACCTCGGCGTCGGTGTTCGCCTCGGCGGCGGCCACGCGCGCGGCGTCCAGCAGGTCATCCACGCGGATGTAGTGGGCGCAGGTGCTGATCAGGAGGTGCCCGCCTTCTTCGAGCATGCGCAGGGCGTGCGCCGCGCCGTCGGTAAAGATCCGCTTGGCACGCGGCACGTCGTCTCGGCGTTTGGCCAGGGTGGGGGGGTCCAGCACAATGGCGCTGAAGCGGCGTTTCTCCCTGTTCAGAGCCGCCAGCTGCTCCAGGGCGTCGCCCCAGCGCACGCCCACCTGCACGCGGTTGGCGCGCGCCGCGCCCTCCAGGGCCCCCAGCGCCACGCTGTCCTTGTCTATTGCCACCGCCTGTGCCCCAGCGCGGGCCGCGTGCAGGCTGAAACCCCCGGTGTAGGAATACACGTCCAGAAAGCCGGCGCCGGGCTGCGTGAGCGAGCGCATCAGGCGGCGGTTGTCGCGCTGATCCAGAAAGAAGCCGGTCTTCTGGGCGTCCATGGGGGCAAAATGCAGCGTCAGGTCGTCCTCGAAAAACGTCACCTGCTCCGGCACCTCACCCCACAGGGTGCCGGATACGAGGTCCAGGCCCTCCTTGCGGCGCTCGCCGGTGTCGCTGCGTTCATAGGCACTCTCGGCGCCCGTCTCGTCCCGCAGGGCGCGCACAATCAGGTCGCGGTGGCGCTCCACGCCCGCGTTGCGCAGCTGCACGCCCAGCACCCCGCCAAACTGGTCGGCCACCACGCCGGGCAGGCCATCGGCCTCGGCGTGTAGCACCCGCAGGGCGTTGGTGTTCAGAATGCGCCCGGCGCGCCGGGCCAGGGCGGCTTTGACGCGGGCGCGGTAGAACTTCAGGTCCACGTCCTCGTCCTGCCAGGTCAGCAGGCGCAGCGGCGTGGCGCCCTGGGGGTTGAAATAGCCGCGCGCAATGACCTTGCTGCTGTCCGGGCCGCGCACGTTCACGACCTCGCCCGGCGCGGTGGCGTCGTCGGCGTGGGCGATGTCGCCGCTGTGCCCGAACGGATAGCGCCCGGCGATGCGGCGCACGGCCTGGGCCTTGACGGTGACGGTGGGGGACTTCTTCACCTGTGCAGGGTAGCAAAGCCGCCCGCACGCCTCTGCTACCCTGCCCGGCATGAGCGAACAGAGCATGCAGGGGCGCGTGGTGGCGGTGACCGGCGCCAGCAAGGGCATTGGGCTGGCCGTGGTGCAGGCGCTGGTGGCCCAGGGCGCGCAGGTGCTGGGCGGCGCCCGCGACGTGCAGGGACTGCAGGTGCCCGGCGCCGAGTTCCGCGCGCTGGACGTGACCGACCCCGACAGTGTGGCGGACTTTGCCGCGCGCGCCCGCGAACTGGGCGTGGACGCCCTGGTGAACAACGCGGGCGTGGGCCGCTTCATGCCGCTGCAGGCCATTACGCCGCAGGACTACCGGCAGGTGATGGACACCAACGTGCTGGGCACCATCCTGACCACAGGTGCCCTGGTGGAGCACTTTCAGGGCCGCCACGCCCGGGGGCTGGGCAGCCAGGTGATCAACGTGACCAGTGACGTCTCGGGGCGCACCTTTGCGAGCGGCGCGCTGTACACCGCCAGCAAGTTTGCCCAGCGCGCCGTCACCCACGCCCTGGCCTACGAGGGGCAGGGCTACGGCCTGCGCGTGACCGAGATTCGCCCCGGCATGGTGGACACCTACTTTGGGGACACCCAGCAGGGCGAGCCCCACAAGGCCGCGTGGCTGCGCCCCGGGGACGTGGCCCAGGCGGTGCTGTACGCCCTGAGTGCGCCGGCCCATCTGCGCGTGGACGAGGTGCTGCTGCACCCCACCGTGCAGGAGGTGGCCTACCCGTGAGGCGCCTGCTGCTGACCCTGATGGGCGCCGCCCTGCTGACGGGCTGCGGCCTGATTCCCACCCCGCGCGTGGATGTGGACGACGTCAGCCTTATCCTGCCGGCCAGTGGGCCCCTGGCGGGCAAGGTCGTGTACCTGGAACGCGACGCCCTGGCGGGCCACCGCATTCCGGCGGCGCTGCAACAGCTCACGCTGGACGGTCAGGCCACCTACCGCACCGCCGCGCTGGGCACCCTGCGCGGGGCCGAACTGTATGTGCGCCCGGCCCTCAGCGCCCTGCCGGCCAGCTGCGCGGTTTCGCCCGCCACCCCCACGGCGCCGCGCATGGTGGTGTGCGACGCGGCCGGCGAGGAAGCCCAGCGCATTGGCCGCCTGACCCTGGAGCCCGGGCAACAGCGCGCCTTTACCCTGGGGGGCCCGGCCCTGGATCAGGCGGCGCGGGCGGGCAGCGGGTACTTTGGCCTGCGCTTCACCGAGGGCCAGAGCGTCTTTGGCGATAGCCTGAACCTGAGTGACATCACCGCCCGGGCGCGGCTGTAGGGTCCCCCAGTTAAGGACGTTGCACCTCACGTTACGACTTTGCAGGAGAGCACCGCAAAGTCTCCACTCCCGGTGCAACGTCCTTTTTTCGATACTCGCTCCGCTCGGTTGATCTAAAGATCAACAGCGAGCTACTTAGGTGCCGGGCCCCGAAGGTGCCTGGCCCCCCCTTGGGCGCGCGGCCCTGCCGTAGCCTGAAGGGGTGCCCCACACCCTGCGCCGTCTGCTGGCCACCACGCTGCTGACTCTGGCGGCGGCCCAGGCCAGCCCCGCCACCGACCTGTTCCGCGCAGCCACCGAGAGCGTGCGCGAGCGCTATTTCGGCTGGTCCACCGCCAACCTGGACGACCTGAGCCGCACCTACGCCGCGCAGCTGGCCGAACGCTGCGCGCCGGAGGGCGACGCCTGCTCCTACGACACGGGCCGGGCGGTGCTGACCGAGCTGTTCACGGCCTACGGCGACGCTCATACGAACGTGCGCGACCCCGAAGCGGCCGAGCGCCTGCGCGAGATTCAGCGCGGCGCGGCCGTCAGCCGCACGGGTGCGCGGGTCACGCGGGTGGAGGGCGGCCTGCTGGTGGTGTCGGTGATGCCCCGTAGCCCCGCCGGGCAGGCCGGGCTGCGCGTCTTTGACCTGATCACGACCGTGGAGGGCGAGGCGGCTGGCAAGCGGGACGGCCAGAACGCCCCGGTGGGCCCCACCGAGTTCGTGCGGCTGGAACGGGCGGGGGGCCCCATCACAGTCACGGTGCACCGGGCAGGGCAGGCCGAACGCCGCGTGACCCTCAGCCCCGCCCGCCTGCAGGCCCGCGACGAGCCCACGCTGTCGTGGACCGGGGCGGATGGCCGCGTGGCCCTGATCACCTACCCCAGTTTTCTGCCCAGTGACGCCTCGGAGCTGTTTCTGGCGCGGGTGCGCGACGCCCAGGCACAGGGCGCGCGCGCCCTGATCGTGGACCTGCGCTACAACGGCGGCGGCAGCCTGGCGGAATGCGTGGCGGCGGCCAGCGTGTTTGGGCCCGTGGAATACCGCACCCGCTATCAGCTGGGGGGCTCGGTCTATGCCGGCCGGGGCGGCGAGGAAGCCCGGCCCGGTGACCGCCAGCGCGCGGCCGGCAGCGCGGTCTGGGCCGGCCCGGCGGCCGTGCTGGTGGGGCCCAGCACCGCGTCGTGCGCCGAGGTGTTTACCTTCTACGCGCAGCGTGCAGGGGTGCTGGCGGTGGGCGAACCCACCCGGGGCGTGGGCAACAGCGGCGTGATCTTCCGCGACCTGCCCGACGGCGGCGTGGTGGCAGTGACCATTCTGCGCGCGTATGGCCCAGACGACCGCCCCCTGCCCGAGCGCGTGCAGCCCGACCTGCTGGCCCCCACCGACCTGACCCGGCTGACCCAGAGTGGCCAGGACAGCGCGCTGGAAGCGGCCCTGGAGGCGCTGGACCGCGCGGGCAACGGCGCGGCCGGCCGCTGAGGCGACCCCGGACTGCCTGTGCCGGCGGCTGAACGGGCCGACTGGGCGCGCTACCGCACCCAGCGTCTCATCAGGGTCACGAGGCGGTCCGGGGTGACATTGCGGTATTCCAGGTCGTTCACACGCACCAGCGGCGTGTCCTCGGGGCGTACGCCGCCGCACTGCGCGAGCACCAGTTCCACATTGCCGTCGGCCGTGACCATCCCAGGACTGATGCGCAGAGCAGTCCAGACGGCGTCCAGCAGTTCTTCACGCTGATCGATGCTGAGGTGTTCGGTACAGATTTCCAGGCGGGTGACAGGCACAACGTGGGCCTCTCCTTCAGGCGGGCCCATGCTAGCCCATGACTGACCTGCCGTGGGGCCGCGCGGCCAGTGGACACACCGCAAACGCCCCCGCGACGGGGCGGGGGCGGGTGGGGCGGGAATAAGCTGGCGTCTGTTCAGCCCGCGTCGGGGTGACGGCCGCTTTCGTGCAGGGCCACGGGCTTGCCCCGGCGCATGCGCAGGTTCAGCAGTTCCACGGCAATGGCAAAGCCCATGGCGAAGTAGGTGTAGCCCTTGGGAATCTTGAAGCCGAAGCCGTCGGCAATGAGGTTCACGCCGATCAGCAGCAAGAAGGCCAGGGCCAGCATCTTGACGGTGGGGTGGGCCTGAACGAAGTCGCCAATGGGCCGCGCCGCCACCAGCATGATCAGTACCGTGACGACCACGGCCGCCACCATCACGCCGATGTCGTCGGCCATGCCCACGGCCGTAATCACGCTGTCCAGGCTGAACACGATGTCCAGCAGCATGATCTGCCCAATAATCGCCGCAAAGTTGGCCCCGGCCACGCGCCCCGCCGTGGGCCCCGCCTCGTGGGCGCCGGGCCCTTCAAGTTGCTCGTGCATCTCCTTGACGGCCTTGTACAGCAGGAACAGCCCACCGAAAATCAGAATCAGGTCGCGGCCTGAAAAGCCCACGCCAAACACGCTGAACAGCTCCGTTTTCAGGCTGTAGATCCAGCTGATGGAAAACAGCAGGCCCAGGCGCATGAGCATGGCCGCCAGCAGGCCGATGGTGCGCGCCCGCTGCTGCTGGTCCGGGGGCAGCTTGCCCGCCAGAATCGAGATGAAAATAACGTTGTCGATGCCCAGCACGACTTCCAGCAACAACAGCGTGCCGAAAGCCAGCCAGGCTTCCGGCTGGGTGATCCACCCGAACAGTGCTTCCATGTTGTGTCACTCCACGAAACGAAAAAGCGGACGCTGCCACGCACGTCCAGGATGCCGCTGGGGGAGGAAAGACCCGAAACCGCGCCCGTGCGGCGCGCCAGCGTTCATGGTCCCGGACCCGGCTCCAGTATTCATGAGAGGCACGTGAAGAAATATTTATCGGGTATGGCGTGAAGTGAAGTAAGCGGGCTCTTCTGGGCTAAAACAGGGGCCCTGCCCCACAGGCCTGCCCCTCCCCTACCGGCTGGCGGCTCCATCCAGAAACACGGTCAGTAGGGCGCGCGCGGTGCCCTGGGGGTCGGCGGGGGGCGTGCCGGTCACCAGGGGGTAGGTCAGGGCCAGGAAGGCGCGGGTCAGCAGGGCCGGGGGCAGGTCCTGGCGCAGTTCGCCGCGCGCCGAGGCCGCCTCGAACAGCGCGCTCAGGCCGCCCACCCAGACGCGGCGGTAACTCTGCTCAAACGCGGCGCGGCGCTCCGGGGTGACGTGGCGCAGTTCGCCCGCCAGTTGCAATCCCAGGCGCTGCTCGGGGGCACTGGCCAGCAGTTCATACACCAGGGTGTCCAGTTGCAGGCGAATGCCCACCTGGGCCTCCGCCGACGCCACGAGGCGGCTCAGGCCTGCCAGGGTGCCGTCCAGCATGGCCAGAAACAGCGCTTCCTTATCGGCGTAGTGGTGGTACAGCGCCGGTTTGGTCACGCCCACCGCCTCGGCCACCTCGCGCATGCTGACCCCGTGGTAGCCGCTCTGGACAAACAGCCGCGCGGCTTCCTGCTGAATGCGGGCGCGGGTGGTGTCGGGCGCGGCGGGGACAGACAGGGGCGGCACGGTCATCACGCGCCATGATACCCGCCGCGTGCGCGATCCCCGCCGATGCGGCCACAGGGAGGCGCGCGGGAACCGGCGCAGGCCCTGAGCGAACTGTGAATTTTTAGACTCGGGTTCTAGACATTCTGCTGACAGTTGTTCTTAGAATGAAAGACGCACCACAACCCACCGCTGCTTGACAAGGAGTCCGTTATGCGTAGAACCCTGGTTCCCGCCGTCTTCCTCTCTGCCTTGCTTGCCGCTTGCGGCCAGACCACCCCCACCGCGCAGGGCGCCGCCGACAGCGCGGTGAGTGCCTACGCGGCCCGCCCTGAACTGCAGGACGCGGAAAGTCAGGCCATCCTGGCGCGCTACGGCAACGACCCGGGCCTGCTCACCGCGCTGCAGGAAGCGTACGGCGAGCGCCCCACCGCCCTGACCCTGCCGCAGGTGCCGGCGCTCACCGGGCTGGACTACGCCAGTGACCGCCTCGCGTACATCAAGCGCGTGGGCTGGGGCACCGTGAGCAACTACAACAGCCAGTACAGCGCCTACGCCGGCACAGCGGCGCCCTACACCGGCCTGGACTGGGGCCGCGACGGCTGCAGCGCGCCCGACGGCCTAGGCCTGGGCTACCGCGAGGACTTCCGCCCCGCGTGCAACGTGCATGACTTCGCCTACCGCAACCTGAAGGTGTATCAGCGCACCGACGCCAACCGCAAAACCAGCGACGAGGTGTTCCACACGAACATGAAGGCCATCTGCGCCGCCAAGAGCTGGTACGCGCGCCCGGCGTGTTACAGCGCGGCTTACGCCTATTACCAGGGCGTGCGCGTGGGCGGCAGCAGCAGCTTCTAAGCAGGTCACTGCCAAGCCCCGGACCAACCGAGCAGAGCGAGTCTCGAAAAAAGGACGTTGCACCGGGCGTGGAGACTTTTCGGTACCCTCCTGAAAAGTCGCACCGTGAGGTGCAACGTCCTTCAGCAGGAGCGCTTTCAGGAGAGCGGGCGAGTCGAAAGTGACTCGCCCGCGGCCTGAGGAAGAGAGACGGCAAAAAATCTGTTGAGTCCCACCGTCTATAGCCACCATGAACGGACCTGGAGCCAAGAGCTTGAACGGGACAACCGGTACACCTGAAGACCAGTCACAACTCGGCAGACGGCGCTTAAGGGCGACACGAAGAAGGTGAACGCTCTCAATCCCACCAGAACGACCATGTGGGACTGCGCAGTAACCCTCCCGCCAGTTCAGTCACGCTCCCACAGCCTTGATGAACGAGGTCAGGGCAGTACGCAAACTGCTCGGTGGCGAGCACAAGCGCCTGGGCCGCTTCGGTCGGTGGGCGCTCCACCCGACATTCCACCATGTCTTCTGTGACGCACATGACCTGCAGGCTGTACTGGTCGTGCCAGTACTTCAGCACGGCGTGATGCTCGGCCGGGAGCGGACAGCCATTGAACCGCCCAAACCCCAACCAGGTGGGGGCGTCCCAGGTCGCCTGCGTGGGCACCAACGCCAGAAACACCTGGGGGTAAGGCTGCCGGGTCCGCCAGTCCTGGTTGCTGACGACCCCCTCCTGCCAGGACGCGGGGACCAGCGCGTCCTGCGCCACGCTGCCAGCATGCTGCTGCGCTTCCTCCAGGCTGAGGACCAGAGGTCCAATCTCCGTCACGAGCTCGGGATCCTCCTGTTCTCCCACGAGCCAATGGGCGATGAGGTCAGGACCCTGGAGGTTACCTGCAAAGGACACTGGCGTAACCCGGCTTGGAGCGAACGGCCGGGGTCCAGTGATGACGGGCCACAGCCCCGTGTCACCATGCTGCTCGGTCAGCTGCTGCCACACGGGCAGTGCTTCCTGACCCGCGACGCTGAACGTGAGCACGATGTGGCTCTGAAAGACGACCTCCTGCACGTTGCCAAGCGTCGGTTGGCCAGCGAGGACGGAAGGAAGCGGCTGCATACGTCAGCATAAATGGCACAAGAGGAGGCGCCTTATACACTGGCCATGTGAACGTCAGGCGACTTCTGGGGCTGCATCCTGAACAGCACGCCTACACTGGCTTTACAGCCCACGCCGCGGTGGCCGGCCTTCAGGGTGATGGCGAGGTCTTCGTGTCCCTGTGCGACGATCCCGGGAAAACCACCAGCCTGATTGAGCTCAGGAGCGTGCCCGCACTCCCGGGCCACGTGATCTACCGCCATACCAGCAGCGTCGAGTTTCTGGATGTGATTCAGTCCTACGAACTCAGCGGCACGGCGCTGTATCTGAACTACAGGCCTGCCATGGCCTCACTGATGCGGGCGAAAGGCTGCGCGGTGTCCTTTGGGCATTCTGAGCTCCCTTTGCCTGAGCTTGCCCGTGCATTGAGCGTCCTGTTCCCCACCCAGTGAGGTGGAGGGCTGCTACAGGTGGCCCTCTGCTCTGCCTGGCTCACGATCGCTTCAGGTGTTTATAACGCTCTCATACGAGTTCCGAACAATTCCGTCATGTGTTACGGAATTGTTCCGACCGGAGGAAGCAGGAAAAGAGACGAAGTTCCGGAAATTGGAGGAACATCCGGCTCTTTCCCGGATGTTACGGAAATGGACGGCACTCCGTATCAGACCCAGTGGGTCAGCGGCGAGACTTTCCCAGGTGGGACCTGACTCCCTTTCACGGTGCGCGGGTCAAGTCCACCATGTCATCTCACGGCGTCGTGTCAGGCCTTTCAAAAAGGCAGATGGTGGCGTCCTCGTCCGTGAACTGAGGCGCCACCAAGCGCACCACGTACCGCTGGTCTCCTCGGGTCCAGTCGGCTTCTTCTCCAGAGAGCGTGCCCAACGCCTGGGCTGGACGCCACACCGACAAAGTGGCCTGAAAGCGGGCCGCATTCTGGATCATGGCGCGCTTGATGTCAGCTGAAAAGCGAGATTGGGACGTCCCGGAGAACACCAGAGGGCCGGGGCCGTTGCTGCAGAGGACTTCACTTCCGCCGCGTTCAATCCCTAGGTCGTACAGGACAGAGTTCTGCTCACCTGATCGGAATGTCAGGAAGCCGCCAAGGATAACAGCAAGAAGAATCAGCCCAAGAATCCACAAGACCTTCTTCCGACCCGCCATGCCTCAGTGTAAGCGGCCCTTGAAGCTTGGCACCGCATGTGTGTCACAGAAACACCCTACAGGAGCTAACTTTTTCATGGGTACCAGAAGTTTTGACTGGTAGTCACCCGATACACATAACAAAATGTGCAGCGCAGACCGCACAGACTCATTACACTCTTTTCTGTGCGAACTCTTTTTTCCGTGGGGTTACTGACCCTTGGTTCTCTTGCATCGGCAGAGATTGTCCGTATTCCTGGAACTAATGTCTACTACTCCAGGTCCTTTGATGCCATGACTGACCAGAACCAGAGCCGAATTTTTGTGACTGAAGTGAATGATACAGCCGCAGAAACAATGATGATTTTCTACTGCCGTTCAGGACGTATTGATGCGTTTCTGGACACCAAAAACGTGCTGCTCAGCGATGATCAACTGGACACCGGCAAAGGCCCCAATCTGATGTACCGGGTGGACAGCCAGCAAGCCAAAACCATTCCAACCCAGGGCACGCTGGTAGATGACGAGCCCGATGCAACTGCCCTTGCTTTCGACATTGCCCGTGACGACATTGTGTTCGCCGCGTTCAAAAACGCCTCCTCAAAGATCGTGATGCGCGTGCTGCGTCGGGAAGCATCTTCGCTGGATTACACCTTTTCAACACGCGGCTTTAAAGACGCGCTGCGCGCAGTCAATAACTGTCAGTGAACGTGCGACGTTCAGCGGACGATGGCGCAGGAGTGACAGCACATCATTCGCTCGCTTCGCCGCGTTCTACTCTGCCTCCTCCAGCGCCCAGATCGCCTGCGGGGTCTCGCGGCGGCGAATGACGGTCCATTCGCCGGCCGCATACAGCACCTCGGCCGGGCGGGCGCGCGTGAGGTAGGTGCTGCTCATGGCGGCGCCGTAGGCCCCGGCTTCGCCAATGGCCAGCAGGTCGCCGCTCTGGGGCGCGGGCAACGGCACGTTCCGCGCCAGGATGTCGCCGCTTTCACACGCGGGCCCGGCCAGATCCCAGGGGCCCACGCCGGGGCGCTCCCACAGCGGTCGCACCGGGTGCTGCGCGCTGTAGAGCATGGGGCGCAGCAGTTCGGTCATGCCGGCGTCCACCAGCGCAAAGGGGCGGCCGGTGACCTTGGTGCCCACCACGCGCGTGAGCAGCGTGCCGGCCCCGGCCACCAGATAGCGGCCCGGTTCCACCCACAGCTGGGCGCCGTACGCCGCCGCTGCCGCGTGGGCTTCGCGCGCAATGCCGTGCAGATCGGCGTCCAGGCTCCAGCCGCCCCCAGCATCCAGCACGGCCAGGGGGCCAGTGTGCGCGCGCAGGTCGCGCAGCCGGGCAAAGGCGGCCGTGAAGTCCCCGGCGTTGCGGATGGCACTGCCGATATGCACGTGCAGGCCCAGCGCAGTGTGCCCCGCGCCGCGCAGCGCCGCCAGAATCCTGGGCGTCTGGTCGGGCGTGACTCCAAATTTGCTGCTGGCCGACCCGGTGGCAAGGTGGTCGTGGGTGCTGACCTTCAGGGCCGGATTGACCCGCACCAGCACGCGGGCGGCAGGCGGCAGCAACCCCACCTCCTCTTCGCGGTCCAGGATAAAGGTGGCGCCCAGTTCGCCGCCCAGCCGGTATTCAGCCTCGGTTTTGGCCGGACCATTGACCAGCACGTGCTCGCCCCGCGCCCCAATGTGGGCGGCGCGCGCCAGTTCGCCGGTGCTCACGCACTCGAAGCCTACCCCCGCCGCCTGCAGGCGCCGCAGCAGGGTCAGGTTGGGGTTGGCCTTCATGGCGTAGTGCACCCGGGCGTTCCCAAAGGCGGCGCGCACTCGGGCCAGCGCGGCGTCCAGTTCGGCGGCGTCGTAGACATACAGCGGCGTGCCGTAGGTTTGGGCGGCGGCGTGCAGGGCGGCGTCAGGCAGACTCATGGGGGCGAGTGTAGCGGGGCTTGACAGCCACGCGCCCACCACCCAAACTGGTCAGACCACTGACCACTTTGCCCGTCCCCCGGAGGCCCCGCATGACCCAGCCGCTGCGCCCCGCCCTGCACGCCGAAGAAACCCTGCTTTCGCGCTTGCTGGACGGCACCTACCCTCCCGGCAGCCTGCTGCCCGCCGAACGCGAACTGGCCGCCGGACTGGGCGTGACCCGCCCCACCCTGCGCGAGGCGCTGCAACGCCTGGCCCGCGACGGCCTGCTGGAGATTCGCCAGGGCAAGCCCACGCGCGTGTGCCACCCCGAGGAGGGCGGCCTGCGGGTGCTGGCGCACCTGTCACGTGCCGGACACCTGAGCGGGCTGGTGCCGCAACTGCTGGACCTGCGCGCGGCGCTGCTGCCGCACTGGATGGCGGCCTCGGCGCGCCTGGACCCGGGGCCGCTGCGCGCGCACCTGGGGGCCCCGCCCACGCCCGGCACCCCGGACGCCCCGCAGGCCTTTACCGCCTTTGACTGGACAGTGCAGATGCTGGCCGCCCAGGGCAGCGGCAACGCCCTGGCGCCGCTGCTGCTGGGCGCCTTTCACGAGGTCTATACCCAGGCCGGGCCCCTGTACTTCCAGGACACCGCGCGCCAGGCCCGCGCCCTGGAGCACTACCGCGCCCTGCACGCCGCGCTGGCCCTGGGCCCCGATACTGCCCGGCAGGCCGCGCTGACCACCGCCCTGGACAGCCTGCGCCTGTGGCCGGGGGCCCAGCCATGATGGACCTGCTGCAACGCGCCATTCCGGTGTTCGCGCTGTCGCTGCTGATTGAGTGGGCCGCCTACCGCTTTCTGGGCGACCACGATGAACGCGGTGAGCCGAAAATGGGCTACGCCGTGCGCGACACCCTGACCAGCCTGAGCATGGGCCTGGGCAACGTGCTGATCAACGTGTTCTGGAAGGCGGCGGTGCTGGGCATCTACACCGCCCTGTACCTGTGGACACCGCTGCGCCTGCCCTCCAGCGCGTGGTGGGTGTGGGTGCTGCTGTTCTTTCTGGACGACTTTGCGTATTACTGGTTTCACCGGATCAGCCACGAGGTGCGCCTGTTCTGGGCCAGCCATGTGGTGCACCATTCCAGCCAGCACTACAACCTGTCCACTGCCCTGCGCCAGACCTGGGTGCCCATGACGGCGCTGCCCTTCTGGCTGCCGCTGCCGCTGCTGGGCTTTGAACCCTGGACAGTGCTGCTGGCGCAGTCGTGGAACCTGCTGTACCAGTTTTTTGTGCACACCGAGCGCATTGGGCGCCTGCCCCGGCCCATTGAGTACGTGTTCAATACCCCCAGCCACCACCGCGCCCACCACGGCAGCAACGACGTGTACCTGGACAAGAATTATGCGGGCATCCTGATGATCTGGGACCGCCTGCTGGGCACCTTTCAGCCCGAAACCGAGCGGGTGCGCTACGGGCTGGTGCACAACATCAACACCCATCACCCTGTCGGCGTGGCCTTTCACGAATTCGCCGCCCTGTGGCGCGACGTGAAGGCGGCCCGCACCTGGCGCGAGCGGCTGAATTATCTGCTCCGGCCCCCAGGCTGGCGGCCCGGACAGGACGGCTAGGCCGTGAACGGTGGCGGCCAGGCCACCGTTTTTCCCGTCTCCCTGCGCGTGCCCGGGGGGCAGATCCAGCTTCCTGCCCTCTGGAGCCCTGCGCCGCATCAGGGCAGCGGCGCGCAGTCAGACGCCCCCCGCACCGGGTGCCGCCACAACGCAGAGGGTGCTCTTCGCTGCCCAGAGGCCCGCGGTGACTGGGCCCTGACAAAGCGCCTGTCAGACCCGGGGCACCTTCATGCAGCACCTTCAGGGGGAGCGCCATGGGAGTGTGTGACGCCTGCCACCGCCAGCTTTCCGTGAAGATTGGTCCGCCCAGAGCGCGTTCTGGCCGCAAAGCGGCTCAACGGGGCGCGGGGCCTGCCCCGGTGTGCTCCCACCCGGGGCTCTGGCCAGTCCAGGCCGACTTCATCCTCACCCAATCTGTCTCATGTCAGAGCGCTGTGAGCGCCCAGACGCCATCTTTCAGGCACTTCGTTCAGAGATGACTCAAACGAAGAGATGCGCTGATCTCTGTCCTGTAATCCGGGCACCTCGGGCAGAGGGAGCAAGTGGTGCGACCGACTCGGCGCGTTCTGGGTGGACCCTCCGTCCATCACGGACACCTTGTCTGCAAGAAAGGGAGATCATCATGAAAAAGATCAACGTGATTCTGGCGGCTCTGGCCCTGTGCTCCACCTCTCCTGTGCTGGCTGCCGCGACGGCAGCGACGCAGCAGACCACCGTGACCGCCACCAACAGCGGCACCGACACCCTGACAGTGACCGGGAACCTCTCGGTGGACTTCGTGAACGCCGAATTCGGCACCACCCCGCAGGCGGCCGGGACCGCCACCGTGGCCTATGAAACCCAGAACAACACCGCCGACGGTGACCGGTCCATCACGGTGTCGCTGGCGCTGGCCGCCAACGCCACCACCCTCCCCGATGGCCTGACCATCCGCCTGACGCCCACAGTGGGCACGGCCGCTGCGGGCAACGGCGGCACGGGCGCCACCGTGAACTTCACAGGCAACGATCTGGCCGCCAAGAACCTGATCACCGGGATTGCGCAGTTCACCACGGGCGGCAACGCGTCGGTGGCGTACTCGGTGATCGCCACGCGCGGCTTCGAGAACTTCACCGGCACGCTGACCTACACCATCGGCACGGGCCTGTAAACCCGGTTCAGCTCCAGCTTTGGGGAAAGAGTCTGTGGGCCCTTTCCCCTTCTTCTTGAGGTTCATCCATGAGACAGCTTGCCGTGATAGCCGCCTTCCTGAGCCTGGGCGTGGCCCGTGCCCAGGTTCAGGTGACCAGCTCCCTGGTGATGGAACATGCCGCTGCGGGCAGCGCCGTTCTGGAAGGCTCGGTGACCCTGAGCAACCCGGGCAGCGCCCCCGTTCAGACCCAGCTGTCGCTGGGTGACGTGCGTTCGGACGCCAAGGTGGGCACGGCGTATCTGAAACCCGGCACCCTGGAGCGCAGCAACACCAGCTGGATCAAATTCCCCAGCACCCTGGTCACGGTGCCGGCCCGGGGCAAACTGACGGTGCCCTACCGCGTGCAGGTGCCGCAGAACGCGGCAGCCGGCAGCCACTGGGGCGTCATCTTCGTGACCCCGGTGCCGGCCAGCACGGGCGCGGCGCCGGCCCGGCCCAACAGCCTGAGCCTGCAACAGGTCACCCGCTACGCCGTGCAGGTGGTGGTGCAGGTGCCCGGTGGACAGGCGCGGCTGAAGTTTCAGGACCCGCAACTGGGCCGGGGCACAGGTGGCCTGCAGCTGAGCGTGACCCTGGGCAACACAGGCACCCGGCTGGCGGTGCCCACCACCCGCGCCGAGATCTACGACGCCCGGGGCAAACTGGTGCAGAAACTGGCCGGCCGCCCGCGCCGCGTGTACCCCGGTATGAGCGTGCTGGAAACCTACGCCCTGACCGGGCTGCCCGCCGGCAAATACCAGATTCTGGTGCTGGCCGATGACCGGGGCGCAGACCTGATCGGCGCGCGCTACGCCTTCACGGTGGACTGAATGAACCGGCGAGGCGCGCTGGTGCTGACGGGTCTGTTGCTGGGCGCGGGCGCGCAGGCCGTGACCGTCACGGCCTCGCCCACCCCCCTGAGCGCCGAGGCACGCACGCCGCTGACCTTTGCCGTGGAGCTGCAGAACCCTTCCGCGCAGCCCCAGCGCGGCACCCTGACCCTGGCGTTGCCGCCCGGCTGGACCCTGCTGGCGGGCGACCCCAGCTATGAGCTGGCGCCCGGCGAAAGCCGCCTGGAACTGCTGACCCTTCTGCCGCCCGCCCGCCTGAACGCCGGGGCCCTGACCCTGCGCGTGGCCAGCCCGGAATCGGCTGTGAATGTGCAGGTGCAGGTGCCCGCCGCCCCCCGCCTGGAGATAGAGGTGCTGGACGCTCCGGTCGCCAGCGCCAGCGCCCAATACAGCGTGACGTGGCGAGTCACGAACACTGGAAATGTGGATCAGGAGCTGCAGCTTTCCGGCCAGGGCGACGGGACCCAGGTGCAGCTCAGCCGCACCCGCCTTCCGCTCGCTCCCGGTGAGGCGGCCGAGGTGCAGGCCCGGGTGCAGGTGCCGCCCGGGGGCCGGGCGCAGCCGCTGCAGGTGACCCTGAAGGTTCAGGGCCAGGGGGCCGCCGCGACCAGCCGGGCCAGCACCGACCGGGTGCTGCGCCGCCCTGCGCCCGCCCAGCTTTCACACGTCTTTCCGCTGCAGCTGACCGTGGGGGGGGGCACGGCTGCGCCGGGTCAGGTGGACTTTACCCTGACCGGGCAGGGCGCGCCGGTGCAGGGCGACCCGGGCACCCTGCACCTCTCGGCCAGCCGCACAGCCTTCCAGGTCACCTACGCCCGCCCGGACGCCGCCTGGAGCGCGGGGCACCTGAGCCCCCAGCAGCACCCGCTGCTGGCCGCGCCGCTGCTGGGCGCGGCGGGCACGCGGCGCCTGGGTCCAGTCACCTTCAGCGCCTACGCCGGGCAGCGCCAGGGGCAATTCAGTGTGGGCGGCGGCCTGCTGGCCCAGGGCGCGCAGGGCCAGCTGGGCCTGGAACTGGACCGCACCGGCCCCCACCTGAAGGCTGGGCTGTACGGTCAGGTGCAGGGTGGACTGGGCGCGGGGCGGGTGCAGGCCAGCGGCGCCCTGGCCCTGAACCTGAGCACCGGCGGCGCCGCTGCCGAGGCGAAGGGCCTCTACCAGATGGGCGGGGCCGAGCTGAGCCTGCAGTATGCCGGGGCCACGGCTGGGTGGAAAGGTGCGGCGGCCCCCACCCAGACACTGAGCGCCGGCCTGAACCTGCGGCCCCAGGCGGACCTGACGCTGGGTGTGCAACTGGGCCTTCAGGGCAGCGGGCCGCTGACCCCGCGCCTGAGTGCCTCGGCCTCGGTGCGGCGGCACTTTGGGCAACTCGGCGTGAGCGCCCTGCTAAGCCCCGCCGCCCAGAGCGTGGCAGGTACGCTGAACCACACCTGGGGAAGCACGCCCCTGCGCCATCAGGTCACCTGGACCGCCCCCACGGTGGACGCTGGCCCGCAGCTGAGTTATCAGGTGGGGGCCACCCGCCGCCAGGACACCCTGCAGCTGCTGCCCACCGCCGGCTTCAGCCACGACCTGCGCAGCGGGCAAACCGTGCTGTCGGGGGGCCTGCGCGCCGATTACCGGGCCAGCCCCCAGACCACCTACAGCGCCGCCGTGAACACCACGAACCTGCGCGCCGGGCAGTTCAGCGCCGAATTGAACGCCACCCATGCGCGCGCGGGCGGCGCCACTTCGGCCCTCAGCGCCAGGGTCTCGCACCAGGACGCCCGGTGGCGGGGCGAGCTGCGCGCGGCGGTGACTCTGGCTGTGGAGGTGCCGGTCCACCGCCGTGCGGACCTCGCGCGTGTGGAGGGCCGGATTCTGCTGCCCGGCGGCGCGGGGGCAGCGGGGCTGCTGCTGCGCGCAGGCGACCTGGCCACCGAAACCGACGCCGAGGGCCGGTTCGTGTTTGAGGCGCTGCCCGCCGGGAGCGTCACCCTCAGCCTGCTGGGCGGCACGCTGCCCCCAGGCACCCAGCTGGAACCTGCCCTGCCGCTGCTGCTGGACCTGCGGCCCCAGGAAACGCGGCGCCTGGAGGTGCGCGGCCTGCAGACCGCCACCCTCAGTGGCCGCGTGCAGCTGCAGCTGCCGGAGAACCCCGAGGTCCGCGAGCTGCTGAGTGCCGACCTGCCTCCGCTGGGTGGGCTGGACGTGCAGCTGAGCGCCCCGGGGCAGGCCCCCCTGACCGTGGCCCCCAACCCCGACGGCTCGTTCAGCTTTCCGGGGCTGCGGCCCGGCACGTACACGCTGCAGTTTGCACCCCAGGCCCAGGCGCTGCTGGCCGGGCATGGCGTGCCGGCCCCGCTGGAGGTGACCCTGCGCGGCGCCGAGCAGCGCGAAGTGGATCTGGCCGTGCAGTGGCGCCCCCGTGAGGTGCGCATAGACGACGTGCAGGAATTGACCCCGGCACCACTGCCGCCACAGACACCCTGAGACGGGATGCCAGCGATGCCAAAGCTTGTCAGAAGGGCGCGGGGGTGCTGTTCCCTCGCCGTAGTCCCGCATGCCCTCGTCTTCGCTCTGCGGTGCAGCGCTGCGAGTCGGCTCCCCTGAGTTCCCTATGCGGCGCCATGGCCCAGCCCGGTGTGCTCCGGCGGTTCAATTGCCGCGCGCCTCACCGCCGGCGCGGGCCCGCTCTGTTAAGCTGCCCGGCTGTATGAGCGCGCCTGTGCCCCAGCCCCAGCCCGTCCCCGCCCCTGCCCCTGGCACCGGGGAACGCGTGCTGTGCGCCATGTCTGGCGGCGTGGACAGCAGCGTTACGGCCGCGCTGCTCAAGGACCAGGGTTATCAGGTGGTGGGCGCCATGATGCGCTTCTGGCCCGACGACAAGCGGGTAGACACCTTCGACAGCTGCTGCTCGCCCGACGCCGCCTATGAAGCCCGCCGGGTGGCCGAACAGGTGGGGGTGCCCTTTTACCTGCTGGACTACCGCGAGCAGTTTCAGCGGCACATTGTGGGACCGTTTCTGGACGAATATGCCCGGGGCCGCACGCCCAACCCCTGCGTGAACTGCAACACCAAGGTCAAGTTCGACGAACTGGTGAAAAAGGCCAAGATGCTGGGCTGCCGCTACGTGGCCACCGGGCATTACGTGAAGCGGGTGGAAACGGAAACGGGCGAGGTGCAGTTCTGGCGCGGTGACGACCCCCGCAAGGACCAGACCTATTTCCTGTGGGGCACCCCGCAAGAGGCCCTGCCACACATCCTCTTTCCGGTGGGTGAACTGGAAAAGCCCCAGGTGCGCGCCATTGCCGAGGCGCGCGGCCTGCTGACTGCCCGCAAGCCCGAGAGCCAGAACATCTGCTTCGTGCCGGGCAAGGTGCAGGACTTCGTGGCCGAGCACCTGCCGCAGGCGGGGGGTTATATCCGCGAGATCGCCACGGGCGAGGTGGTGGGCGAGCACCTGGGCACGCAGTTCTACACGCTGGGACAGAAAAAGGGTCTGGGCCTGTACCAGAGCCACCGCGTGCGCCATGTGGTGCATCTGGAGCCGGCCACCAACACCGTCTGGGTGGGTGAGTACGAGGACTGTCTGTGGCGCGGCCTGCGGGCAGGCGGCGCAAACTACCTGCTGGACCTGTCCGCCCTGCCGCGTGACCTGGAGGTGCAGGTGCGCTACCGCACCGCCCCGGTGAAGGCGCGGGTGGTCCACGCCGACGAACACGGCTTCGAGCTGGCCTTTGCCGAGCCGCAGTTCGCCGTGGCCCCGGGCCAGAGCGCTGTGCTGTACGCCGGGCCCCGACTGCTGGGCGGCGGCCTGATTGAAGACCACGTGCGCGAGCTGCCTGCACCCCAGCCCCCGCCAAAACAGCGGCCTACCGTCAACCTGAGCTGATCGGCTGTCCGGATCATACGAACTCGGATTGATACGGACTGCCGTCCATTTCCGTACCATCCGGGAAGAAGGGGGATGTTCCCCGCCTTCGGCGCTGTTCCAGCCCAATTCCCGGAAATCCGCATTTGTTCCTTCTCTGCTCCGCAGCTCTTCGAGTCCCTTCGGTCGAAAAAATTCCGGAACACATTACGGAATTTTTCGGAAGCCGTATGAGTCGCTGACAAAAGCGATTCAATCCCAGCGGACTCACAGCGCTGCTTCGCAAAGCGAGCAGGAGGAGCATGAGCTGTCGGGCGTGGCGTCGGTACAGTGGCTCTTTTTCGATATGTGGGCGTTATAGACGGAATCCGCATCCGACAGATTCCGGACGGCCCCCTTTGCCCCGCTCCGGTGCTTCCACCCCTCTCCGTCACCTTTTTTCCTTCTCCCTGTGCTGGCGCAGCTCTACGAACCCGGTCGGGATTCACCGTGGCTCCAGTTCAGCTGGAATCCTTATCCCTTCAGGCGCGTGACGTTGCAGGTCTTCAGCTGGCCGGGCTCGCCTTCCAGCTGGGCCGTTGCGATCTGCTCCGGGCGGTTCTCGCTGGTCACGCCGGTGCGGGTCTGTCCAGGCAGGATCTTCTGCGTCACCCGCAAGAAACACGCGAACGGTTCGGCACCGCTGAAGGGAACGAAGGTGACGATCAAGGTGTTGATGTCGTACAGCAGGTCCTCGCTGCGGCCTGCGGTGTGGGTGCTGAAGAACACGCTTCCGGTGCGTCCCCTGAAGGTCACGGCGTTCTTCTGTTTCAGGGTGGCGCTCCACTCGAAAAATTGCATGCGGTCGTCCCCGGTCGTGAAGGGCGGGACGCGGACGGTGACCGTGCTGGCTTTGCTGGTCGTCCACTGGACGCGCCAGGTCTGTCCTGTCTGAACGCCGAGCGCGGCGGCCCTGGCCTGCGGCAAGGAGGAGGAGGTGGCCCGGCTGGGAAGGGCGGTGAGGGAGCCCAGGCAGAGCAGGAGAGGGAGCAGGAGGCGTGGAGCGGTTCGCATCAGTACAGGCTCCCCACCTCCACCCGGCCCTCGGGCTCGCCGCCCTGCTGCAGGTCAATCAGGAAGTTACGGGTCAGCTCGGCGCCTCGCGCCACCAGATCGGCGGTGGTGCTGGCGATGTGCGGGGTCAGGATGACGTTGGGCAGGGTCCACAGGACGTGGTCGGCCGGCAGGGGCTCGGGGTCGGTCACGTCCAGCACGGCGCCGCCCAGCGTGCCGTCCTGCAGGGCCCGGACCAGATCGTCAGTCACGATCAGCGGGCCCCGGCCCACGTTGCACAGCCACGCGCCGGGTTTCAGGCCCGAGAGGGTCTGGGCATTCACGGCGCCGCGCGTCTGTTCGGTGCCCGGCAGGAGCAGCACCACCCAGTCGGCCGCCGCCAGCAGTTCCTGGCGCTCGCCGGCCGGGGTGCCGCTGCGAATGCCACTCACCTGCGCGCCCAGTGGGCTCAGCATCCCTTCCAGCTGGCGGCCAATATGGCCGTGGCCCCACAGCACCACCCGCTGCCCGTCCAGCGTGGTCAGCGGGGCAGGGCCCGGCAGGGCGGGCGAGGCCCACTGGCGCCGGGCCTGGGCGTCCCGGAACAGGTGCAGCCCGCGCGAGGCCGCCAGCATGCCCGCCAGCACATGCGTGGCCACGGCGCGGTCGTGCAGGCGGCTGGCGTTGTACAGCGCGGCGCCCTCGGGCAACTGGCCCTGCACATGCTCAATACCGGCCGTCAGGGTCAGCACCCAGCGCAGCCCCGGGGTGGCCAGCAACTGCCGGCGGATGTCCGGGCCCACCAGCCACAGCACGGCGCCGTCGGCAGGCCCCTGGGGCACCTCGGTGCGGCTGTAAAACGCGAAGTCCACGCCGGGCACGCTGCCCTCGTCGTGGGCGGCCAGGGCACGGAATTCCGGGGCATCGGGCACAAGAACGCGCATGGGGTCTATTCTGCCGCGTTTTGGGCCCGGGGTTCCTGCGCAGCCAGCCACTGCGCGCGCGTGAGTTCCATGTGCACGTCGGTGCGCCCGGCGCGGGCGGTGCGGCCCACCTCCTGAAAGCCGCAGGCGGCAAAGGCCCGCTGCGCGCGGCGGTTGTGGGCAAAGGTGGTCAGGCGCACGCGCGACAGCGGTGTGTCGCCCCCAAAGGCCCAGGCCAGGACCGCCCCCACCGCCGCGCGCCCGTAGCCCTGGCCCCACAGCTCGGGCAGGCCGATCATCACGCCCAGGGTGGCGGCCGTGGGCGTCAGGGGAGGTGGCGGGCGCAGGTCGTACAGCTCGGCGCTGCCGATCAGGCGGCCCTGCTCGTCCAGCACGCCGAACCCTGCGCGCTCGCCGGTGCGCTCTTCTTCCTGCATGACCCGGCGAAACAGCCAGCCCGGCAGACGGATGGGCCGGGCGTCGTTCCAGTCGGCCAGTTCTCGGCTGCGAAAAAAGGCGTGCAGGGTGCGCCACTCGGCCGCCGTGAACTCCAGCACCGGCTTCAGGGTCACCCGGGCCCCGGAAGAAGGCCGCGCGGTCATGCCCCAGTGTCACCGGCCGCCTGGGCCAGGGTGCCCAGGGCGCGGGTCACGTCGCGGGTCAGGCGCTCCAGGTGAAAGGCGTCCCCCTGGGCGCGCAGGGTGGCCCCGGTTGCGGGGTCCACCACCAGCAGGGCCAGCGTCTGCCCGCCTGCATGGCGCACATTCACGCCCGGGTGACCGGCCAGCGCCACCTGATCCTCGGCGGGCAGCACCGTCCACGCCGGGTCGGCCGGGGTCAGGCCCAGGTGGGCCAGCGGCACGCGGTGCTCGGCCAGGGCCGCCTCCAGCCACGCCAGCGCCGCCGGGTGCCCGGCGATCAGGCCCTGCTCGATGTGGGGGCGTGGCCCGTTGTAGCGAATGGGGCGGCCGTCGCGGCGGCGCACCTCGCCCCCGGCGGCACGCAGCAGGGCGTGGCCGGCGGCCAGGTCCCACTCGCTGCGCGGCGACATGGAAAAGGTGGCGTCGGCCTGCCCGGCGGCGATGCGCGCCAGCTTCAGGGCGATGCTGCCGCTGGGCGCCATGCCGGGCAGCGGCACGGCGTGCAGTTCGCGGCCATATTCCGTGTCAGACACGGCCACGTGCCAGTCCGGGCCCGGGGAAGGCGGGGGCACGCTTTCCCCGTTCAGGGCCACGCCCCCCTCGCCCACCACGCCGCTGAACAGCTCATCGGTGGCGGGGGCATACACCACGCCCAGCACCGGTTCGCCGGCCACCGCCAGACCAATGCTCACACAGAAGTCAGGGCTGCCAGAGGCAAATTCCTTGGTGCCGTCGATGGGGTCCACGATCCACACCCGTTCGTGCGCCAGCCGGGCGGGGCTGTCGGCCGCCTCCTCGGACAGCAGGCCGTCGCCGGGAAACGACTGCGCCAGTCCGCGCAGAATGAGGACCGAGGCGTCGCGGTCGGCGGCCGTCACAGGGTCGTCGGGACCCGTCTTGTGTTCCACCGTGAAGCCCGCGCGCAGGTGGGTGCGCAGCAGGGCGCCGGCCTCGCGCGCCAGCCCTTCGGCCACCGCCTGTTCGCGGCCCAGGGATTGAGAAGCCAGGGATTGAGAAGAGGGCGCCGTCATGGCCCGAGGATAGCGGCTGTCTGCGGTGTCCGCGTCCCTGGCCCCAGCAGCGCCGCCGAGGGGCACAGATCGGCCAGCACGCAATGGTCGCAGCGCGGGTGGCGCGGGGTGCAGGTGGCGCGGCCGTGGCGCACCCCCCCCACATGCAGCGCCCAGCGGGCCCCGTGGGTGCGCGGGGTCACGCTGTCGTACCAGCGCTCCACGCGGGCGCCCGCCCAGCCGTCCGGTACCCAGCCCAGGCGGCGGGCCAGCCGGTCCAGGTGGCCCTCGACGGGCATGGCGGCGCGGCCCAGGTCGAACAGCAGCATCAGGTTGGCCGTGTGGCGCCCCACGCCGGGCAGCCGCTGCAGCGCGGCGCGGGCCCCCTCGTCGTCCAGCGTGGCCAGCCCGTCTAAGCCCAGGGCGCGGTCCTCGTCACCAGCCTGCCCGGCCAGGGCGCTCAGCAGGCCATGCAGGTGCGCGGCCTTGGCACGGTGCAGGCCCCCACCAGCAGCTTTCAGGGTGGCTTCTATGCCGTCGGGGCCGTCCAGCAGGGCGGCCTCCCAGCGTCCATACGCCGCCTTCAGGGCGCGGAACTGCCGGCCAGCGGCGTCGCGGGTGTTCTGCTGGCCCAGAATCGTGCGGATCAGTTCGTTCAGCAGCTCGGCGGGGCGGGTGCGCGGCCCGGGCCCGGCCTCGGGCAGGTATTCGGCCACCAGCCGGCGCGTGACCTCGGGCAGGCTCTCTGGAACGGCAAAGACTTCAGGCGGGCGGGGCATCCGGCGCAGGGTAGAGCGCGCCGGGGGCGGCAACCGTGGCCGGGACGCCGGTTAGCGGGCGCGCAGGGCGGCGCGGTTGCCGGCGGTGTCGGTCACCAGGATGTCGGCCCAGATGCCGGTGGTCTCGGCGTAGAACTCCACGCGCGGCCCCGGGGTGATGGTCAGGCGGTTGCCGTCCACCGCCACCTGCGCCACCCGCACATTGTCGGTGGCCACGCCAGACACCCGGATCACGCTGCCGCTGCGCTCAAAGCGCGTGACCTTGATCGCCGGGCGCGTGGGGTCCACGCTGACTGGCAGCACGAGGCTGGACTCGTTGCCCGCCGCGTCCCGCGCGGCAATGGTGTAGCGGCCCGTGGGCGTGCTGAGCACCGCCTGAAACTGAAAGCGCGCAATCTTGTTGCTGCCCGGCTGAACGGGAATGGGCTTGCCGTCCACGGTGATCTGCGTGACGCCCACATCGTCGAGCACATACCCCTGAATCAGAAAGCTGGGGCTGCGCCCGGCCCCGCCCTCGCCCGTGGTCACGGTGATGCGGGGCTTGAAGGTATCCGTGGTGCGGGCGCAGGCCCCCAGGGCCAGGGTCAGGGCGCCCAGCAGGGCAAGGGCGATGGGGCGCATACGGGGGGCAGTATAGGGGGTTGCTGGAAGATGGTTGATGGTCGATGGAGGGGGCCTGTGGGCCGGAGGGGTGAGGAGGCAGGATGATCTTCCCGCCGCTCTCCCTGAGACTGCCCGTTTCTCTCTACGTCCCCACTCCTCTTCTCGACTGCGCGGCGCTTTCCCCTGCCCTCCATCACCCATCTACCATCAACCATCTCCCCTCTCCGCCCCCGCCCTACAATGCCCAGCGTGAGTGCCGCTTTTTCCTCTGACCCCGCGCGCCTGTCGGCGTTCATTCCCGAGGGCACGCGCGACGTGCTGCCCCCGGAATGGGCGCAGCGCGAGGCGATTCGTGCCCAGCTGTCGGCGTGTTTTGGCCGCTGGGGCTACCGGGGCGTGGAGGTCCCGGCCCTGGAATATGCCAGCCCGCAGCATCCCCAGGACGCGCTGGCCTTCAAGCTGATTGATTCGGGCGGGCAGGTGCTGGCGCTGCGCAGCGAATTCACCACCGCCGTGGGCCGACTGGTGCGCGCCCGCTTTCCGCAGGGGCCCTTTCCGCTGCGGCTGCAGTACAGCGGGCGGCTGTGGCTGCGCGCCCTGAGCAGCGAACTGGGCCGCCTGCGCGAATTTAACCAGCTGGGCGTGGAACTGATTGGCGTGGAGACCCCCGCTGCCGACGCCGAACTGCTGCATCTGGCCGCCGCCGCCCTGCAGGCCGTGGGCGTGAGGGCGCAGGTGGAAGTGGGCTACCCCGGCTTCGTGGACGCCGTACTGGAAGACGCCGGCCTGCACGGCCCGGCCCGCGCCGCCCTGCACGACGCCGTGGATCGCAAGAGCGGCGCCGACGTGGACCTGCTGTGCGAGCGCTTTGGCCTGGGTCTGGACACCCGGCGCACCCTGCACGCCCTGACCGACCTGTACGGCGGCCCCGAGGTGCTGGACGCCGCGCAGGCCCTGGCCCAGGGGGGGCGGGCCCAGGAGGCCGTGGCGCACCTGCGCGCGGTGGCCTGCCTGTACGCGGGCCCGTTGCTGTTCGATCTGGGCGTCAGCCGCCGCTACGACTACTACACCGGGCTGACCTTCCGCGCCTACGCTGCTGGCCTGAACCAGCCGGTGCTGGGGGGCGGGCGCTACGCCCTGAGCGGCGGCGGCCCCGGGGGCGGCGCCCTGCCCGGGGCGGGGTTTGCCCTGGGCCTGGAGCGCCTGATGCGCGCCCTGGCCCCCATGCTGCCCCCGGAGCCAGAGGTGGTGCTGGCCCTGGACCTGAAGGCCGCCGAAGCCGCCCGCGCCCAGGGCCTGCACGCCGAACTGGCCTGGACCGACGACGAGGCGCAGCTGCGGGCCTTTTGCGCGGCGCGCGGCATTGAGCGCATGGTGGGCAGTGGCCCGGCGGGCGTAACCTTCACGGCGGTGGGCGCATGACCCACCCACCCACCCACGGCCAGGGGCACCTGACCCTGGCCCTGCCCAAGGGCCGCATTCTGGAAGAAGCGGTGGCGCTGCTGGCCCGCGCGGGGCTGCCGCTGCAGGTGCCGGAAAAATCGCGCGCTCTGCGCCACGAGTTCCCCGGCGTGACCGTGCTGGAGCTGCGCAATCAGGACGTGCCCACCTACGTGGACCTGGGCGTGGCCGACGCCGGCATTGTGGGCAAGGACGTGCTGATTGAATCGGGCCGGGCAGTGTACGAGCCGGTGGACCTGCACTTTGCCGGCTGCCGCCTGTCTCTCATCCGCGAGGTGGGGGCCTCGGGCGAGATCGCCCGGGTGGGCACCAAGTACCCCCGCGCCGCCCGCGCCTACCTGAATGCCCAGGGCATCCCTGCCGAGATCGTCAAGCTCAGCGGCAACATTGAGCTGGCCTGCCTGACCGGCCTTGCAGACGCGGTGGTGGACCTGGTGCAGACCGGGGGCACCCTGCGCGCCAACAACCTCGAAGAGGTGGACGTGCTGTTTCACTCCAGCGCCCGCCTGATTGTGAACCGCGCGGCCCTCAAGGTGCGCCGCGAGCGGCTCCGCCCCCTGATTGAAGCGCTGCGCGAGTTGACGGCAGGCGGGGTTTAGGGTGTAGGGGGTGGGATGTTCCTACATCCCCGCTTCCCCAAACGCCCGGTTCATTCGCGCCAGCGCCTCTTGCAGTAGCTCGCGGCTGGTGGCGAAATTCAGGCGGATAAAGCCCTGGTACTGCGCCTTGTGGGCCTCGTGGGCAAAGACGGGGCCGTCGTGCACGGCAACGCGGGCTTCGTCCAGCAGGAAGGCCTGCATGTCCCCGGCGCGGGGGTGGGCGCGCAGGTCCAGCCACGCGAGGTAGGTGGCCTGGGGCGTATGCAGCCGGGCCCAGGGCCAGTGTTCACGCACATACTCCAGCAGAAGGTCGCGGTTGCCGCGCAGGTAGGCCAGCGTGTCCTGCAGCCAGGGGCCGCCCTCCTGCAGGGCCGCGCGCCACATCGTCACGCTCAGGGCGCTCTCATGGCCCATCAGGCCGCCCGCTGCCGCCCGCACCCGGCCCACCAGCGCGGCGTTGTGGCTGATCATGGCGCCAATGCCCAGGCCGGCGGTGTTGTACGCCTTGCACGGTCCAGTCAGGGTCAGCGTGCGGCTCTGCACGCGGGGATCGGCGGCAAAGGCCTCAAAGGGTTCGGCGCTCAGGCGCAGGTCGGCGTGCAGTTCGTCACTCATCACAAACAGGTCGCGCGCCAGCACGAGGTCGCGCAGGCGGCGCAGTTCGTCCGCCGTCCACACGCGCCCAGTGGGGTTGTGGGGGTGGCACAGCAGCAGCAGCCGCGCGCCGCGTGACGCTGCGTCCAGCGCCGCCCAGTTGATCTCGTAGCCGCCTTCTGTGTCGCGCAGGGCCACGCCGGAGACCCGCCGCCCCTGGTCGGTGATGGCGAGGTGAAAGGGGTGGTACACCGGCGTCATGGTCACCACCAGTTCGCCGGGGCTGGTCAGGGCATGCACCGCCGCGTAGATGCCGGGCACCACGCCGGGCAGGAAGGTGATGCCCTCGGGCGGCAGGCCCGTCAGGCCCTGGCCAGCCAGCTTGGCGCTCAGGGCGGCTTTCAGCGCCGGGTCGCCCAGCAGCTGAGCGTAGCCCAGGCCGTGGGCCAGCCGGTCTTGCAGCGCCGCCACGATGGGCGGAGCCACCGGGTAATCCATATCGGCAATCCACAGCGGAATCACGTCTTCGGGGTACAGGGTCCACTTGAAGGAATCGGGGTGGCGCAGGGCCGCCGGGTCCAGCGTGTCGCGCGGGTTGGGGGCCTCAAAGCGGGCGTCCGTCATAGCGCCGAGCATACGCCCCGCTGCATGAGAGGCCCTGGACCGCCCAGCCCCCGGTATGCTGGTCGCCATGCTGGCGATCATTGGCGCAATGGACGAAGAAATCGAGGTGCTGCTGGCCGATCTGCAGGCCCGCGAGGATCTCACCTTTCCGGGCGTGACCCTGCACCGGGGCGCGCTGGACGGCGTGCCGGTGCTGCTCACCCGCGGCGGCATTGGCAAGGTGAACGCCGCCATGACCACCACCTACCTGCTGGGGCAGGGCGCCACCCGCGTGATCTTTACCGGCGTGGCGGGCGCGCTGCACCCAGAGCTGCGTGTGGGCGACATCGTGGTCAGCACCGACTGCGTGCAGCACGATGTGGACGTCACGGCCCTGAACTACCCGCTGGGCACGGTGCCGGGCGAGAGCGCCAGCTGGGCAGCCGACCCCATCCTGCGCGCGGTGGCCCTGGAAGCGGCGGCCGAGGTGCCGGGCGTGCAGGTGATGGAAGGCCGCGTGGCCAGCGGTGACCAGTTCATCGCCGCGCGCGAGGACGTGCAGCGCCTGTGGACCGCCTTTGGCGCCGCCTGCGCCGAGATGGAAGGCGCCGCTGTGGCCCAGGTGTGCGCCAAGGCCGAGGTGCCCTTTGTGGTGATCCGCTCGGTCAGCGACACCGCCGACCACAGCGCCGAGGTGGATTACCGCGAATTCATGCCGCAGGTGGCCCGCCACGCCAAGCAGGTGGTGCGCGGCATGCTCGCTCGCTTGAGTGGCAAAGCCAGCGCCTGAGGTGAGCACCCCCGCCCACCCGGCCCCGCCCTGGCCGCCCCCCGTGCGCTTCGTGCTGGGGCTGGGCGTGCTGCTGGGCTTTGCGGCGGCCGGCGAAGCCCTGGCAGGGACCCTGGGCCTGCCGCTGCCAGGGCCGGTAGTGGGGCTGGCGCTGCTGTGGGCGGCCCTGGGGCTGGGGGTGGTCAGGCTGGCCTGGATCGAGGGCGCCGCCGACAGCCTGCTGGGCGTGCTGGGGCTGCTGTTCGTGCCCGCCACCGCCGGGGCGGTGCAGTTCCTGAGCGCGGGAGCTGCCTGGGGCCTGTGGCTGCTGATCATGACCGCGGCGCTGCTGCTGGGCGCCGGCGCGGCCGGGCTGATCGCCCAGCGGCGGCTGCGTCCGGAGCCCTAGGAGATGGGCTGGCTGGCCCTGACGCTGCTGGCCTTTGCGCTGGGTGTGTGGGCGCAGGCACGCTGGCGCACGCCGCTGGCCAACCCCACCCTGATCGCCACCCTGGCCGTGGCGGGGACGCTGCTGGTTTCAGGCACTCCGTACGCCACCTATGCCGGGGCCGCCCGCCCCCTCACCAGCCTGCTGGCCCCGGCGGTGGTGGCGCTGGCTGCGCCGCTCTACCGGCACCGGGCGCTGCTGGCGCGGCAGTGGCGGGCCCTGGTGCTGGGTGGGCTGGCGGGCACCGCGCTGGCTGTGGCCGCCAATGCGCTGCTGGCCCACGCGCTGCGCCTCTCGCCCGGCGCCGCCCGCGCCCTGCTGACCGCGCCGGCCACCAGCCCCGTGGCCCTGCAACTGGCGCCCTTCACGCAGGCGCCGCCCGCCCTGGCGGCCACCCTGGCGGTGCTCTCGGGGCTACTGGGCGCCCTGCTGCTGCCCCCGGTGCTGACCCGGCTGGGGGTGCGCCATCCCCTGGCACGCGGGCTGGCCATGGGCGCCGTGGCCCACGGGATCGGCACTGCGCGGGCGCGGGAGGAGGGCGAGCAGACTGGCGCGGCGGCGTCCGTGGGCATGGGGCTGGCGGCGCTGCTGGTCACGGCCGTGGTGGGGACCCTGGCGGCGCTGGGGCACCGCTGACTGGGCGCCGGGCGCGCAGTTGACGCGCCCCCCTGGCAGCCGGGATGCTGGGGCCCTATGGCGCGAAAGGTCAATCCCATTCAGGACCGTCTGCGCCGCGCCGCCCTGGAACGCGCCGCGTACCTCGCCATCTATGAACGGGGCTACGCCGGGGTCACGCTGGCAGACATCGCCGCGCACGCCGGGGTCAGCCGGGGCACGCTGGTGTACCACTTCGGCAGCCGCGCGGGCCTGCTGGCAGCCGTGATGCGCCGCTTTTCGCGCACCATCGCCGTGGCCACCCGCCGCGCTGTGCGCCAGGCCCAGACCCCCGAGGGCAAGCTGCGTGCCTACGTGGACAACCAGTTTTACGGCATCGAGAACACCCGGCGCTTCTACACCGTCTCGCTGGACTTTCTGGCCGCCGCCACCCGCGACCCCGAACTGATGGCGGTGCAGCGCGCGGCCCTGCGCGAATCGCTGGGCGCCGATCTGGAACTGGCCCGGCTGGCGGGCGAGGGCGGCGCCGACGCCCGCGCCCGCTTGCTGCGCGCGATGGTCGAGGGCCTGAGCGTGCGCTTTCTGGCTGACCCCGCCCCCGATCTGGCGCAGTACCGCGCTGACTGTCTGGCGGGGCTGCGGGCGGTGCTGGGTGACGGGGAGTGGTCAGTGGTGAGTGGGGCGTAGGCAAAGCCACAGACCAGGGAGACCCGCCCCCTACCTTGTTCTTTCTGCATTCCGCCGCCCGCTCCCCGCCTCCCCCTCCAGCAGCCCGCCCCCCACCAGCCCATCTATCGCCGCGCGCAGTTGCCGGGCCCCTTCAAGGAGCCTCGGCCCCGGGCGGCCCAGGCCGCTTTCGGGAATCGCCACCACGGCCGCCCCCAGACCGCGCGCCTCGATCACCTCAGGGCGCAGTTTCTTCACGCCGCACCACGAACACACGATCAGGTCGGGTTGGGCCGCGCGCACCTGCTCCAGGGTCAGGGGGCGGCTGCGGCCTTCCAGCTCGCCCAGGGCGTTGACCGCGCCCAGCCGGTTCAGCAGGTCGGTCACCCAGGACTCGCGGGTGGCGGCAATGATGGGCCTTGGCCACCATTCCACCACCACGCGCGCCGGGCGTTCGGTGTCGCGGCACAACCCTGTCAGTTCGTCGTCCAGGGCCTGGGCCAGCGCCTCGCCCTGCGCCGCGCGGCCAATCAGGGCGCCCACCTGCCGGATGCTGGCCAGCGTCTGGTCCAGGCCCGTGGGGTCCAGCACCACCGTGTTCAGGCCGGCTGCCTGCACCTCGGCCACCACCCGCTCCATGCCCGGCACGCTCAGGCTGGCCAGCACCAGATCCGGGCGGGCGGCCACCAGCGCGGGCACGTCAATATTCAGGTCCGGGCCCAGGCGCGTGGCGTGCCCAATGCCGGGGGCGTCGCTGTGACTGTCCACAGCCACCAGCAGCCCGGTGGCGTTCAGGGCCTGCAGAATATCGGTGTTGCTGCACGTGAGGCTGGCAAGGCGCATGCGCCGAGTCTAGGGGGTCCTGGGCCGGGGCGGTGCCCGCGTGCTGCGCCCCTCCCCCCCGGCCCAGGGGGGCGCCCAGCGCAGCAGGCTTCACGGCGCGGCCCCTCTCCAGGAGGCCTCATCCCCAGAAGCAAAAAGACAACGAAATGCGCACTGGACGGGCAAACGCCCCCTGACCGTGTGGTAGGCTCGGGGGCATGAAGAACACGTTCGCCGTCACCATGACGCTGCTGCTGGCCCTGACGCTGGGCGGCTCTATTGCGGGCTACCGCATTGCAACCACCCCCCACCACGCCGAGAGCCACAGCGAAGGGGGCGAGAAGGGCGGCGAGAGCCACGGCGAGGGCAGCCACAGCGCCGCCGGCACTGAGACCCAGGCCGCAGCGGGTGAGGAGCAGAGCGGTGAAGGCCAGGACATCGGCACGCGGGGCAGCGAGGAGATGCCCAGCCCCCAGGAGGCGGCCACGGGCCCGGCCGGCGCCAGCGGGGCGCTGGGGAACGTGCGGGACGACAACGACGGCGGGACCCAGACCGGCGAGAACGGCGCTGTGCTGGAAAGCAGCGACCTGCGCACTGGCGACGATCCGGCCGCCAGCACCGAGGGCACGGCCGAGAATCCCCCTGCCCAGGAAGAGGCGGCCCAGACCGGCCAGCCCCCCGCCACCCGCGCCGCCACCGCCGAGCCCCAGGGCGACAACACTGCTGGTGGCGACCTGTACGCCAGCAAGGGCTGCGCCGGCTGCCACGGCCCGCAGGGTCAGGGCGGCGTGGGGCCCTCCATGGCCAAGGTGAAGGACTGGAGCCTGGAACAGTTCACCGCCACCCTGCGTGAGGGCAAGACGCCGGAGCGGGTGCTGTCGGCGGCCATGCCCCGCTTTACCGAGCAGCAGCTGACCGATTCGGACATTGCCAACCTGTTCAGCTACGTCAAGACCCTGAACTGAGTGTGCTGAGCGTGGGCGGCCTGCCAGAGTGGGGGCCGCCCCTTTTGTGTGGTGGAAAGCTATGCTGCGCCCATGACCGGGGAGGGCGAGGCGAAGGTGGGGCTGCTGACGACCACTGCCCGGCCGGACTGGCCTGGAACGGAGCCGGCCACGCCAGCTGCCTTGCCCGGCGCCCGCGCCCTGCTGCTGCCCCACGACGGCCTGCCCGTGGCCGATGTGCAGGGCCAGCCCGCGCGCTGGGCGGCCCTGAATCTGGTGGGCGGGGCCCTGCGGCGGGGCGTGCCTGTGCTGGGATGGGGCACGGGGGCTGCGCTGCTGGGCCGGGCGCTGGGCGCGGCAGTGACGGCCGCCGACCCCGACTGGTCGGCCGCGCCACGCGGGGCACAGGTGCTGGCCTGGGCTGGCTCCGTGCCGCTGCACTGGACCCTGGACCGCGCGGTGGCCTGGGCCGAACCTGAACTGTCCCCGGCGGTGCGCGCCGCCTTTCTGGCTGCCCTGCCCCGCTGGACTTCGCGCACCCCGGGGTCCCCGCTGGAGGAGGTGGGCGGCGAGGCCGCGGTCCGCGCCGTGGTGGCCGAGTTCTATGCGCGGGCGCAGGCGGACCCGCTGCTGGGGCCTGTGTTTGCCGCGCACGTTCACGACTGGCCGGCCCACCTGGGCCGAGTAACAGCCTTCTGGGTGACGGTGCTGGGCGGGCCAAGCGAGGGCGGCCCGGCCTCAACTGGTCCGCCCTGGCGCGGAAACCTGAACGTGGCGCACGCCGGGCTGGGCGTGCGCGGCGAGCACCTGACCCGCTGGCTGGGGCTGTGGACGGCCACGGCACATGACCTCCTGCCCGAGCCTGCCGCCGAAGTTATGGCCGCCCGCGCACAGGCCATGGGCGCCCGGCTGGGCCCACGACCCGGTTCACGGGGAACTTCTGGGCGCCCGGCCCCGTAGCCTGTGCCATGCCCAATATTCCGTTTCTGAAAAAGGACGACGCTTTGCCAGACGGCGTGACCCGCCCCACCTGGGTGGTGCTGGACCTCAGCGGCGCCTACCCCGAGCGTCAGCCGGGCAATCCGGTGCAGGCGCTGCTGAACCGCGCCGAGACGCTCGAAGCCCTGGCCGGCCGCATTGAGAAACTGAAGGGCGCCGGGTGGCTGCACGGCGTGCTGGTGCGCTTTGGCGAGTTCACGGCGGCGCCTGCGGCGGCCCACGCCATCCGGGGCCTGCTGCGTGAGCTGGCGGCAGACAAGCGCGTGGTGGCTTACGTGCCGCAGCTGAACATGGTGACCTTGATGGCCGCCAGCGGCGCCCGCGAAGTGGTAGCGCCGGAATCGGCGGAGGTCAACCTGAACGGCTTTGGCCTGGAAAGCACCTTCCTGGGTGAATTCCTCAAGAAACGCGGCATTGAGTTCGAGAACCTGCGCATTCGCGAATACAAGGCGGCCCTGACCCGCTTTTCGCAGGACCATATGGACGACCACAACCGCGAGCAGCTTCAGGCGTACTTAAGTGGCCTGGAAGCCGCCTGGGCCGCCGACCTGGCCGAGGCGCGCGGCGTGAGCCCCGAGCAGGCAGCCGCGTGGCTGGACGCCGACCTCACCAGTGCCCAGGGCGCCCAGGCGGCCGGCCTGATTGACCGCGTGGCGTACGAGGACGAGCTGATTGGCCCGGCCTCACGCCCTTTTGCCGCGGTGGTGGACTGGCTGACGCCCGGCAAACAGGGGGGCAAGAAGGGCCGGGTGGCCGTGGTGCCCCTGATTGGCACGATCATCACGGGCAAGAGCCGCAACAACCCTGTTCCGCTGCCGCTGCTGGGGGGGCCAATGGCCGGGTCAGAGACGGTGGTGGCCGCCCTGAAGCGGGCCAAGGACGACAAGACCACCAAAGCGATTGTCCTGTATGTCAACAGCGGCGGCGGCAGCGCCCTGGCCAGCGACCTGATCTGGCGCGAGGTGGCCACCAGTGAAAAGCCCGTGGTCGTGGTGATGGGCGAATACGCGGCCAGCGGCGGCTACTACGTGGCCGCGCACGCCAAGAAGATTGTGGCCTCGCCGTACACCCTCACCGGCTCGATTGGCGTGGTGAGCGGCAAACCCATTCTGGAAGAATTTAACCGCCGCCACGGCCTGAACCCCGAGCGCGTGGGCCGCGACCGCGCCCTGATGTTCTCGGCGGCCCGCCGCTACAGCGACGAGGAGCGCGAGCACATGCAAAAGGGCATTCTGGAGGTCTACGACCGCTTTACGGGCCGGGTGGCCGAGGGCCGGGGCCTGACCAGGGAGCGCGTGAACGAGCTGGGCCGCGGCCGCATCTGGAGTGGCCACGACGCCCTGGAGCGCGGTCTGGTAGACGAACTGGGCGACCTGAGAACCGGTCTGGCCCGCGCCCGCGAACTGGCCGGGCTGCCCGAAGATGCCCCCGCCTGGAACGTGACCCCCAAGGGCCACGGCCCCCTGCCGGAATTTGCCCAGGAGGCCGCCCGCGCCGCCCAGCTCAGCTTGTGGCCCTTTGGCGCCGAGCGTGTGCTGACGTGGTTTGATCAGGACATCAAGGTCAGGTAACGCAATAGGAGGTGGGGGTGGGCTCTGGGAAAAATCCAGAGCCCACCCCCACGTCTTGCAGGGGCTTACACCCCCTCGTAGGCCTCAATCTGGCGGCGAATCACGTTCAGGCTGCCCTCCCAGAAGGCGGAGTCGTGCAGGTCAATGCCAAAGCGGGCGGCCAGTTCCAGCGGCGTGGCCTGGCCGGTGGCGGCCAGCAGGGCGTCGTAGCGGGCCTGGAAGTCGGCCTCCTGGCCGCCAGCGCGGGCCTGCTCGTACTGGGCATACAGGCCCAGGCCAAACAGCAGACCAAAGGTATACGGGTAGTTGTAAAAGCTGCGGCCGTAATAGTGGGGCTTGACCGCCCACATGTAGGGGTGCGGCGTGTTCAGGGCGTCGCCGTAGGTTTCGCGCTGCGCCCAGACCATCAGGTCGTTCAGGTCGCTGGGGTTCAGGTCGCCGGCCAGGCGGCGCTCGAACACGGCCTTTTCAAAAAGAAAGCGGCTGTGAATGTCCACGACCACCTGCGCGTGGCCCATCAGCTGGGTTTCCAGCACGTACAGGCGCTCCTGACCCTGCGCAGTCTCCAGGGCGGCGTTCTGAATAATCGTCTCGCAGAAGATGCTGGCGGTTTCGGCCAGGGTCATGGGCGTTTCGCGTTGCAGAGGTGGCAGGTCACCCAGCTGGCGGTTGTGGTAGCCGTGCCCCAGTTCGTGGGCCAGAGTGCTGACCGAATCCAGGCTGGGGTCGTGGTTCATCAGGATGCGGCTGTCGCTTCCCTGCCAGCGCATGCAGAAGGCCCCGCTGCGCTTGCCGTCGCGGGGGCCCGCGTCAATCCAGTCTTCCCGGAACGCCTGCGCGGCAAAGTCGCCCAGCGCGGCGCTGTAGCCCCGGAACTGGCGCTCCACGAACTCGGCCCCTGCCTCGTAGCTCCAGTGGGTTTCGCTCTTTCCAGCGGGCGCAAACAGGTCCCACCAGTCCAGTTGCTCTTTCCCCAGCCGCGCGGCCTTGGCGCGGAAGTACCGGCGGAAGTCCGGCAGCGCGGCCACCACGGCCGCCTGCATGGCGTCCAGGGTGCCCTGGTCAATGCCGTTGTCCAGCAGGCTGGGGGCCACCACATCAGCAAAGCCCCGGCGCACGGCCAGGGTCCCAGACTCACCCTTGACGCCGTTCATGCAGGCGGCAAACACCACCTCCTGGCTTTTCCAGGCCGCAATCTCGGCGTGGTAAGCGTCCTCGCGCACGCTGGCGTCGGGGTCGCTGGCCAGGGCGCGCAGGGCCGTGACCGGCAGGGACTGACCCCGGAACTCGCCGCGCAGAGTGGACGACACGTTGCCGTGCAGTTTGCCCCAGCCGCCGCCGCTGGCCGGGTGCAGCCGGGCGGCCAGGTCCTCTTCGGGCGGGGACATCTGGTGCTGGGCCTCGCGCACGGCGTCGCGCAGGGTGTGGGCGTGGGCGCGGGCCACCTCGCTCTGGTTCAGCAGGGCGTCCAGCTCGGCCTCGCTCAGGCCACCGACCCAGGCCGTCAGGCGCGAGCGCAGCGGCCCCAGAGGCAGAACGAGGGTGGTAAACGCCGCCATCTGCGACTGCGCCGCCTCGTTGCGGCTGTCGGTGGTCACGAACGCTGAGATGTAGGCCCGCAGGATGCTGCCACGCCGCACCACATCGTTCATGCCGTTCAGCGCGGCGTCCAGCGCCCCTGCCGTCACGGGCGCCCCGGCGCCGATGGCGTGCTCGTCAAACAGCGCTTCCAGAGCGTGCACTTCATCACGCAGGGCGTCCAGATCGCGCGCCAGAGCGGGGTCTTGCAGACCGGCGTACAGGTCGTCGGTGCGCCAGCGGGGCATTTCAGCTTGAATTGTGGTCACGGTTCAGAGTCTAAGGCGAGCGCCACACCGAACGAGTAGGCGAGAACGCTTAGAGGGTGCAGTCCGCCTGGCCCCAGACTGTGCCCAACTCGACCGTTTCAGGAAAAGTTGATAAAACAAGTTACTTTGTTGCCCTGGGTTTGCTGTTCGTTCGGGCCTGCCGTGAATTCGCCTGGCCCTCCTCACCCAGCGCGGCGGTGTGGGCGACGCGGCCTGTGCCGCTGATTGCTGCGCTCCGGCGCCGCTTCGTGGCAGGTGGCACAGGCCGCGTTCAGCGCACGGCTCTGCGTGGCCTCCCCTCACGCTGCGAGCACTCCTCCTGTGGCCCGCTTTGAGTCACCTGAGACGCAGCGTGGCCAGGACGCCGTCCTTACACCTCAATTCGTTCATCTTCCAGGAGGCTGTTTCTCCGTGACCCACTCTTCGCAGTCCGAATTTCTCTGGTTCTTGCAGCTCTCGCGGGACGGCGAGTTTATTGGCACCAAAGACAAGCCGCCGCGCAGGCCCACGCTGGCGTACCTGCAAAGCCTCATCAGCACGGCGGGCGAGGCGGGCTTTGACGCCCTGCTGACGGCCACGAACTACCACAGCGAACACGAGAACTACACGGCGGCGGTGGCGGCCCTGGCCCGCAGCGCCCCCACCGACCCAGGGCTGCTGATCGCTGTGCGGCCGGGCATGTTTCACCCGGCCATGTACGCCAAGATGCTGGCCACCCTGCAAAACCTGTTTCCAGGCCGGGTGCGCCTGAACATCGTGACGGGCAGCAGCCCCGCCGAAAATGCCATGTACGGCGATTTCGAGGACCACGCCCGCCGCTATGAACGCACCCGCGACTTCATGACCATTCTGCGCCAGCTGTGGACTGCGCCGCCCCCCCAGTCCCACCGCAGCGACCTGTACGCCTTTGAGGACGCCGTGCTGGACCCGCCCCCGGTCGCCCCCATTCCGCTGTACTTTGGCGGCGCCTCGCCCGCCGCGCAGACCATCGCCGCCGACCTGGCCGACGTCTACCTGATGTGGGGCGAGCGCGAGGACATGCTACAGGAGCGCCTGACCCAGATGCGGGCATTGGAAGCCCAGACAGGCCGACCCCTGCGCTACGGCCTGCGCACCCACGTGATCGTGCGCGAGACTGAAGCCGAGGCCCGCGCCGCCGCCGAGCGCCTGATTTCGCGGGTGGACCCGGCGGTGCGCGCCGCCTTCGTGGCCAGCCACGCCCACATTGACGGGGTCGGCCAGCAGCGCCAGATTGACCTGCTGCGCGGCGTGGGCGAGGACCTGATGGTCGAGCCGAACCTGTGGGCCGGGGTGGGCATGGCCCGCAGCGGCGTGGGCGTGGCGATTGTGGGCGACCCAGCCCAGGTGGCCGCCAAGATTCGCCGCTACGAGGCCATGGGCTTCAGCTCGTTTATTTTCAGCGGCTACCCGCACCTCGAAGAAGCGCGCCGCTTTGGCGAACTGGTGATGCCGCTGCTGCGGGGCGGCCAGCAGGAAGAACGCGCCCTGCACACCAACCGCGTGGCCCCGGTGGTGTAGAGCCGTTGCGGGTGAGCGCCCTGCCGCCACGGCACTGAACGAACAGGCGCCCTCCCGCATTTTCAAAACAAAGCGGCCAGAGCAGTCCAGCTCTGGCCACTTCGCATTCGCCCCCTACCGCTTGAAAAGGCTGTCTGATAGGGTCAGCCGCACCAGTTCCTGCCCCTTATTCCGGGCCCTGGAGAATCAGCACTTCCAGGCGCTCGGCCACGTTCACCAGATGGTCACCCAGACGCTCCAGATTGCGGGCCATGCGCCCGGCGGTCAGGGCCACGTCGGTGTCGTCGGGGCGTTCCAGCAGCCGGGTCAGGCTGGCGCGCTGCATCTGCTCGTACAGGGCGTCCACCTGCTCGTAGTCCAGGCGCATCACGTCGCGGGCAGCGCTCAGGTCGCGCTCGGCAAAGGCGTAGGACAGCCGCTCAACCATGGTGCTCAGCAGGCGCACCAGCGGCAGCAGGTCCTGCAGGGTGGCGCTGCGGGCGCGCGGGGCGAAGGTTTCCAGATCCCGCGCCACAGACAAGGCGTAGTCGCCCACCCGTTCCAGATTGGTCAGGCTGCGAAAGACCATCAGAAAAAAGGCCAGGTCCTGCCCACTGGGCCCGTGGCCAAAGGCCGTCAGGCACAGGTCCTCGATTTCGCGTTCCAGGGCGTCGGTCTCGGTTTCCAGCGCGCGGGCCTGCCGGGTCAGCCCGGCAAATTCGGCGCGGGCGTTGGCGTCTTTCATGGCGTCCAGCTGTGCCAGCGTCAGGCTCAGCATGCGCAGAAAGCGCGCCGTGACCACCGCCACGCCCTCCCCACCCGGGCCGGGGGGCGCGGGCAGGGAAGCAGAAGGACGCAGACCGTTCGTCATGCGGCCAGTATCGTGCCGCCTTGTGATGGGCGGGTCAAGCACCTCCGCTGGGGGCCTCTGGGACCGTGGACCCTCTTTCCCTGTGCCAGGACGGCGTGGCGGCCTTATCGTGGGGTCGCCCCATCCGCACAGGCGTTCCGCCTGAAGAGACGGCCCCCACGTTCAGGCGCGGCGGCGCACCGGGCCCAGCGGGCTGAACCCGGCAGCCTGCAGGGCAAGGCGCAGGTCATCCGGACTGGCGTCGCCCTGCGGGGTGGCCTGCAGCGTCAGGTCGCCCAGGCGGGCCACGGGCCACGCCTGCAGGGTCCAGCCCGGCACCGGGGGCAGGGGAAGGAGCGGGGCCAGCACCTCCAGCACATAAACCGGGCGCCGGGGCGGGGACAACGTGGGCCCGGACACGGCAGGCAGGGCAGCAGGAACAGTGGGCAGGGCAAACGGGGGCTGAGCGCGCAGGCTGGCGGTCATGAACATCACCTCTGCCCTCAGGGTGCGCCCGCCGCCCCCGGAGCGCCATCGGCGGGGGCCGGGCCCCGGCATGCCGCCCATCGGCAAACCCGATCCCGGGGCTGGGCGGCCGGGTCTACACTGGGGCATGTTGCCGGACCGCCTGCCCCCACTGCCCACCCTGGCCCAGTTGCGGGCCCTGCTGGTGGTGGCCGAAGCCGGCGGATTCAGCGAGGCGGCGGCCCGCACGGGGGCGTCCCAGTCCTCGCTGAGTGAGGCGGTGGCCAAGCTGGAGGCGCTGACCGGGCGGCCGCTGCTGCGCCGGGGACGGGGAGGCGCCGTGCCCACCCCGGCAGGCGAGCGGCTGCTGACCTACGCCCGCCTGAGCCTGCAGGCCGCCGAGGACGCGCTGCACGCCGCGCAGGAGGGTGAACCCCTGGCCGGTACGGTGCGGGTGGCCTCGTTCCGCTCCACCGCCACCCACCTGCTGCCGCCCGCGCTGGCGGCCTTCCGCGCCCGCTATCCCGGCGTGCGCGTTCACCTGCTGGACGGCGAAACCGAGGGCGGCGGCGAGGCCCTGGTGCGCGGCGGACAGGCCGACGCCGCCTTTGTGATTGGCGAGCACAGCCCGGATCTGCGCCTGACGCCACTGATGGTGGATGAGTACCTGTTCGTGGCCCCGGCGGCGCGCGGCGCGCACCCGGTGGCGCTGTTCGAACTGGCGCAGGGCCCGCTGCTGCTGCCCAGCGGCCTGAATTCCTGCCACCGCCGCGTCATGGCCTACCTGCGCCGCCACGGCCTGCAGGCCGAACAGATCACCGAACTGGGCGAGGACAGCGTGATTCTGGGCATGGTGGCGCACAGCCTGGGGGTCAGCGTGATGCCCCGGCTGGCCCTGACCCCGCTGCCCGGCGGCGTGGTGGCCTTGCCACTGCCCGAACCGCTGGCCCGGCCCCTGGCGCTGGCCACCCTCCCCCACCGCGCCGGGCTGCCGCTGCTGCGCGCCTTCAGCGCCACGCTGCTGGGCACCCTGCACCAGCTGGCCGCCCAGGGGCCACTGCCCGCCCCGGCCGCCGCGCCCGCCTCGCCTTTGCTACATTAGGGGCATGTTGACCCTGTGTTGCCCTGCCTAGCGGCCCGCAGCCCTGGTCTGCTGCGCCCGCGCCCCCTCTGCTGTGGCGCGGCTTTTTTTTGTTCCCTCTTTCCCACAGGAGCCCCCATGACCCAGTCCATTCCCGATCCCCTTATCGTGCTGTACGACACGCTGCAACGCCAGAAGGTTCCCTTTGTGCCGGGCACGCCGGGCCGGGTGGGCATGTACCTGTGCGGACCCACCGTGTACAGCGACGCCCACCTGGGGCACGCCAAGAAAGAGGTGGCCTTTGACGTGATCCGCCGCGCCTTCATGCACTTCGGCTATCAGGTGCGCTACGTGGCCAACATCACCGATGTGGGGCACCTGCAAAACGACTCGGACGACGGCGAGGACAAGATGCTGGCCCGCGCCCGCCTGGAGCAGTTAGAGCCCATGGAAGTGGCCGACAAATACCTGTGGTCGTTCGTCAAGGACATGGAGGCGCTGAACGTCCTCAAGCCTTCGATCAATCCGCGCGCCACCGGGCACATCACCGAGCAGATTGCGCTGATTGAGGAGCTGATGGAAAAGGGCCACGCCTACGAGTCGGGGGGCAGCGTGTACTTCGACGTGCGGTCCTGGCCCGGGTACGGCAAACTCTCGGGCCGCAAGCTGGACGACCAGGAGGAAGGCACCCGCGAGGCCGTGCGCGAGGACAAACGCGATCCGCGCGACTTCGCCCTGTGGAAGCGCGCCGAGGCCGGGCACATCATGCGCTGGGACTCGCCGTGGGGTACAGGCTTTCCGGGCTGGCACATTGAATGCAGCGCCATGAGCCTGAAGTATCTGGGCGAGGGCTTCGACATTCACGGCGGCGGCCTGGACCTGCAGTTTCCCCACCACGAGGCCGAGATCGCCCAGGCCGAGGCTGCCGGGCACGCCTTTGCGCGCTACTGGATGCACAACAACATGCTGACCATTGGCGGCGAGAAGATGAGCAAGAGCAAGGGCAACTTTCTGACCATTCAGGACGTGCTCTCTCAGCACGACCCCATGGTGGTGCGCTTCCTGCTGGTGGGCAGCCACTACCGCTCGGTAACCGAATTCAGCGACGCCGCCTTTGAAAGCGCGCGCAGTGGCTACCGCCGCCTGACCGAGGCCCTGCACGAGGTCGAGCGCCGCCTGCCGGGCGCCCCCGCCGGGCAGGACAGCGCACTGGACGCCCGGATTGCGGCCCACAGCGCCGCTTTCGAAGACGCCCTGCGTGACGACTTCAACACCCCCAAGGCAGTGGCGGCCCTGTTTGGCCTGA
Source organism: Deinococcus arcticus (assembly GCF_003028415.1). NCBI lineage: Bacteria > Thermotogati > Deinococcota > Deinococci > Deinococcales > Deinococcaceae > Deinococcus > Deinococcus arcticus. The sequence continues at coordinate 134,867 of NZ_PYSV01000007.1, read as the reverse complement.
CCACCGACCTGAACGCGGCGCTGAACGCAGGGCCGGTGCCGCAGAGCACCCTGACGCGGGCCCGCGGTGCCTACCGGGACCTGGGCGGCGGCGTGCTGGGCCTGTTCGCCGAGGCGGGGGCCCCCGCCGCAGGGCGCGACGACAGCGAGGTGGTGGGGGCCCTGATGGACCTGGTGCTGAAAGCACGGCAGAATTACCGCCTGAACAAGCAGTACGCCGAGGCCGACGAGCTGCGCGCCACCCTCACCCGTGTGGGCGTGACCGTGGAGGACACCAAGGACGGGCCCCGCTGGAAACGCTGAGCGGGCCCCGTGCGGGCACAGTCTAAAGAGCGCCGGGACTGCATGAGCCCGGAGTGACAGGAAAGGCCCCCCCCGAATGAATCCGCTGTCAGCAACATGTCAGGGTGGCCGTGTAGCATCAGAAGCGAGCGGTGGTTTCACCCTCATCCTTCCCTCCTTAAGGACACGCCACCTCCCCCCTGGGCGTGTCCTTTTTTCGTGTGGCGCTTCCGTGGGGAAGCGGGCAGGAACCTAAACAATTTGGTGGTGGGCGCCCTGTGAGGGCAGGGGTACACTCCACGTATGCTGCCCCCACTGGTCAAACAGGTGCTCGACAACTTCAACCTGGACGTGGACCCCTCGCTCTCGCGCGAGGAGAACGCCGAGGAGGTCATCAAGAGCGCGGCGCTGCTGTCGGGGGCCATTGCCGTGGAGCCCATTCCCTTTGCCGACATGCTGCTGATTACCCCGGTGCAGGGCAAGATGGTGCTGCACATCGGCAAGATCTACGGCTTTGACATCACGCCGGAGCGCTCGCTGGAAATCGCGCGGGAAATCGGGGTGACCATCGCCTATGGCATGGCGGCCCGGCAGGTCATGCGCGGGCTGGCCAAGCTGGCCCTGCCGGTGATCGGCGGCCTCATCACGGCCCCGGCGGTGTACGGCTGGACCTTTGCCCTGGGGCGCCTGGCCCAGAACTACTTTCAGCGCCGCGCCCTGGGCCTGCCGGATTCCCGGCGCGATCAGGTGAAGGTGGTACAGGAGGCCAAACGTGACTCGCGCCGCGTGCTGCCCGGCGCCCAGGACTTCTCGGATCTGGCCTCGGAACTGCGCCGCCGCGCCGAGCAGAAAAACCCCGGTGGGCCGCCCCGCCACTGAGCCGGGCTTCATTCTGTCTGCCTGGAGCACGTTCGCCGGGGCACAACAGAGAAAGCAAACGGTATGGGTGCCCCCGCTGGCTGGTCGTCTCTGGCCCGGCGGGGGCCCTTCGCTGGCCCCCTTCAGCTGGAGCCGATGGTGCCGCAGCCTTGAGCCACTTCCCCCAGCCCGGGAGAGGTGACCCATGCGCCAGAAAGTTAAAAGAGCCGGCCAGACCGCCCTTTCCAGCCCCTCCTCTCTCCTGTCCAGTCTGACTGAACCTGACCGAAAGTTGAGAACTCATCATAATGGCGTATGAAATTCGTCATACAGCGGGCGTATGCTGACCCCATGAGTATTACCCGTCACTTCAGCGACACGCGGACGGACACGGGCCGCGTTCGGATCCTGATCCGCGCCGGTCTGGTGCTGCTGCACGCTGAAGGAGCGGGGTGGCACCACAGCAGCCAGCACGGCTCGCTGCAAGACGCCGCGCTGGAACTGGCCATGCTGCCCGAAGTGGGCCCCGAACTGTACGCACGCGCCCTGAGCGATCTGGAACGGCAACTGGAACGCGACGGCCAGGCCCCCGACGAACCTTACTCCGGCGCGGCGTAGCCCAGCGCGGCGGCCAGCCTAACCTGCGCCCACGGCCCGCGCCGCTTCCGGGTTGTCTTCGGCGCGGCTCAGTACCGCTTCCGCATCCGGCCACTCAATAATCTGAAAGCGGCTGTTGCGGATCGCCGGGGTAAAGCCGGCGTCCACGGCAATACGAATCAGCTCGCGCACGGTGGCGCGGTGGCGGCCATGCCCGCCAGCGGCCGATACCACGTTCTCTTCCAGCATGGTGCTGCCCAGGTCGTTGGCCCCGTAGTACAGCGCGGCCTGCGCCACCTTGAAGCCCTGCGCAGGCCACGACGCCTGAATATTCTCTATGTTGTCCAGCGCAATGCGGGCAATGGCCAGTTGCTGCAGGTACTCGTGGGCAGTGGCGCCCGGCGCCTTGCCGTGCAGGCGGGTGTGCTCGGTCTGCAGGGTCCACATGGCAAAGCCCGAAAACCCGTTGCCGCCGTAGTCACGCCGCGCCCGGTCCTGCTGGTCGCGGATCTTGACGAGGTGCGCGGCGCGCTGGGCATACGTTTCCCCGAAGCCAATCACCATGGTGGCAATGGTGTACAGCCCCTTGCGCTGCGCCGCGTCAATGATGCGGAACCAGTCGTCGCTGCGAATGCGGGCAGGCGCCGCTCCCGCGCGCACGTCGTCTTCCAGAATCTCGCCGCCCGCGCCGGGCAGACCGTCCAGGCCCGCCTCAATCAAGGTATCGAGCAGCGCGTCCAGGTTCAGGCCAAAGGTCTTTTCCATGAACAGTACTTCTTCGGGCGAGAAAGCGTCTATGCGGATGGTGGGGTGGTTGGCTTTGACGTGGCGCAGCAGCCCGGTGTAGTAGTCCAGGTCCAGCTCGGGGTTCACGCCGCCCTGCAGCAGAATGCGGGTGCCGCCCACCGCTTCCAGCTCGCGGATCTTGGCGCTGATCGTCTCAAAATCCAGGGTGTAACTGTCTTTCTGACGGCGGGTGCGGTAGAAGGCGCAGAAGTTGCAGCCCACGTTACAGATGTTGGTGTAGTTGATGTTGCGGTCAATCAGGAACGTCACCGTGTGGGGGTCACGGCGCGTCAGGCGCAGGTGGTGCGCGGCGGCGGCCACCTCGGGCAGCGGCAGATGATAGAGCGCTTCAATCTCGCCGGGCGTCAGGCGCTCGTGCGTGGCCCTGTCCAGCAGGGCGGTCCCGGGCAGGGGCGCGGTCATGGCGTCAGCGTAGCACTGCCCCTGGTGGACGAATGCCCGCCCTTTCACGTCAAGAGAAGGCCAGTGCCGCCTGCCAGACACGGCACGTATAGTGCGAAAGGCAAACGTGGTCTGAGGCACTGGAAGCGCTTCTAGGACCGCTGGGAGGTCGCGTTATGAAGATCGGCATGATTGGGCTGGGCAAGATGGGCGGCAACATGGTGCTGCGGCTGACCGGCGGCGGCATTGAGGTGACCGGCTACGACCGGAGCGCCGAGAGCGTGGCGCAGATTGAGGCCCAGGGCGCGCGCGGCGCCCGCACCCTGGACGAGCTGATTGCGGCCCTGGGCCAGCCCGGGCAGCGGGCCGTGTGGGTGATGGTGCCGGCCGGGCCCATCACGCAGGCGGTGATTGACGATCTGGCGGGGCGCCTCGCCCCCGGCGACATCATCATTGACGGCGGCAACAGCAACTACAAGGACTCCATGAAACGCGCCGAGGAACTGGCGGCCCGGGGCCTGCATTTTGTGGATGTGGGCACCTCGGGCGGGGTATGGGGCCTGAAAGAAGGCTACGCCATGATGATTGGGGGCCCTGAAGAAGCTGTGGAGCGCCTGCGTCCGGTCTTTGAGGTGCTGGCGCCCGCCGCCGACCGGGGCTGGGGCCGCATGGGTCCGGCCGGCAGCGGCCACTACGTCAAGATGGTCCACAACGGCATTGAGTACGGCATGATGCAGGCCTACGCCGAGGGCTTTGAGCTGATGAAGGCCCACAAGGACTTTGGCCTGGACATGGCCCAGATTGCCGAACTGTGGCGCCACGGCAGCGTGGTGCGCAGCTGGCTGCTGGACCTGACCGCCGAGGCCCTGAAGAACAAGGCCGATTTCGAGCAGCTCTCGGACTACGTGGCCGACAGCGGCGAGGGGCGCTGGACCATTATTGATTCGGTGGAACTGGGCGTGCCCACCCCGATCATCACGCTGGCCACCCAGATGCGCTTTCGCAGCCAGCAGGAGGTCAGCTACGCCGGGCAGATGCTCTCGGCCATGCGCCGGGCCTTTGGCGGGCACGCGGTCAAGACCATCGAGTCGCCCCGGCAGGAGGGCCTGGTGCCCGAGGTGGCCCCGGGCGACCACCCCAAGGCGGCGGCCCCCGAGAACATTGGGCACAGCAGCACCGGCGAGGGCAGCGCCGCCGAGCAACTGGGCGAAACCGGCCACCAGCGCGTGAAGGGTGACGAGTGAGCCCCCGCAAGGCAACCGCAGCACAAGCTGGAAGTCCAAAGCCCACCCAGGAGAAAAAGGCCAGCCGGGCCAGGAAGAGCAGCGGGCCGCAGGCCGCAGCCGTGGACGCTCCGGCCGCGCCGCGCCGTGCCCGGGGCGCCCAGGCCCCCGGCGCGGACGGCACCAATCCCTTCCGCGCCCTGATGCGCCGCAGCCGCGCGCCCGAGCCCGCCACCCTGGTGATCTTCGGGGCCACCGGGGACCTGGCCCGGCGCAAACTGCTGCCGGCCGTGTTTGGGCTGTGGCAGGACGGGCTGCTGGGCAGCGCCTTTAACATCGTGGGCATCGGCCGTCAGGAGATGAACGACGAGCAGTTCAAGGACTTTGTCCTGGCGGCCCTGAAGGAAAGCAAGGAAACCGACACGCCCCAGCCCGGCAGCCTGGAGAAATTCCGGGAGCTGCTGTACTACGAGTTCGGGGACTTCGGCGGCGACGAGGTGTACAGCCTGATTGACAAGGAGCTGCGCCGCGCCCAGGCCGACCACGGCGGGCGCAAGAACGCCCTGTTCTACCTCTCCACGCCGCCCAGCCTCTTTGAGCCCATCAGCAACGGCCTGGGCCGCCTGGGCCTGGCCGACGAATCCGAGGGCTGGCGGCGGCTGGTCATTGAGAAGCCCTTCGGGCACGACCTGAAGAGTGCGCGCGAACTGAACGACGCCATTCACCGTGTCTGGGACGAGTCCCAGGTGTACCGCATTGACCACTACCTGGGCAAGGAAACGGTGCAGAACCTCATGGCGATCCGCTTCGGGAACGCCATTTTCGAGCCGCTATGGAACCGGGGCTTCGTGGACCACGTGCAGATCACGGCCGCCGAGGACCTGGGCTTAGAGGGCCGCGCCGGTTACTACGAGGAAGCCGGCGTGGTGCGCGACATGCTGCAAAACCACCTGATGCAGCTGTTCGCGCTGACCGCCATGGAGCCGCCGGCCGCCTTTGACGCCAACGCCATCCGCGACGAGAAGGTGAAGGTGCTGCGCGCGGTCAAGGAAATTCCTTCGGGGCGCGTGAACGAGGTGGCCGTGCGCGGACAGTACGGCCCCGGCACCCTGTACGGCGAGGACGTGCCCGGCTACCGCGAGGAACCCAAGGTCCGGGAAGGCAGCGCCACGCCCACCTACGTGGCCCTGAAGCTGGAAGTGGACAACTGGCGCTGGCAGGGCGTGCCGTTTTTCCTGCGCACGGGCAAGAGATTGCCCAAGAAGGTCACGGAAATTGCCGTGGTGTTCAAGCGCCCGCCGCTGGGAATTTTCCCGGGTGGCCTGGAGCGCAACGTGCTGGCCTTCCGTATTCAGCCTGACGAGGGCGTGAGCCTGAAGTTTTCCAGCAAGACCCCGGGCCAGGAGATGGTGCTGCGTGAAGTGGTGATGGATTTCCGCTATGACGCCTTTGGTGCGCAGCTCGAAAGCCCCTATTCCCGCCTGCTGCTGGACGCCATGGTGGGCGACGCTACCCTGTTTCCCCGCGAGGACGAGGTGGATCTGGCGTGGCAGATTGTCTCTGGCATTCTGGACACCTGGGACACCCCGGCCGGGCGGCGCCCGCGCAAGGGCCCCGACTTTCCCAACTATGTGGCCGGCACCTGGGGCCCCGACGAGGCTGACGAGTTGATGGGCCCCGACCGCCGCTGGCGGCGGCTGTGAGGGGGTGAGGCAACCTGTGACCCGGATGACCCAGACCCACGGCGAGCTGGGGCCAGTGGACACCACCGTGCGCGGGGCCCAGGGCACGCTGGATGAGCTGTGGGCCCGCACCAACGTGGAAACGCGCGCCTACACCGGCAACATGATTGCCCTGACGGTCAGAAAGCACCTGTCGCGGGTGCAAGAAGCGCTGGCGGGCCTGGAGGGCCGCTATGCCGGGCGGCAGATTATTGGCGTGATGGACGGAGTGGGCGACCTGAGGGTCCACGCCAGCCTCGTGCCGCAGCAGGGCGGGCTGTACGTGGAACGCCTGACGCTGGAAGCCAGCCCGGCGCAGCTTCAGGGCGCCATTCTGCCGCTCATCCGCCCGGCCACCGTCAACCACGTGTGGTGGGGCGCCGACAGCCGCCCTGAAGGCCCACTGCTGAGCGAACTAACCGAGATTGCCGATCAGGTGATCGTGGACAGCCTGACGCTGGACGTGCCGCCCTCGCGTCACTTTGCCCTGGCCGACCTGGGCTGGAGCCGTTCGGCCGGGTGGCGCGAAGCGCTGGCGCAGGTGTTCGACGTGCCCGAAGCGGCCCGGCAGCTGCCCCGCGTGAGTGCCCTGACGGTGCGTCACGCCGGTAAAAAAGACCTGCCCGCGCGGCTGTTTGCGGGTTTTGTGGCCGACACGCTGGGCTGGCGCGACCTGCGCACCGTGGCGTTCCGCAGCGCCCGGTGCGGCCGTGAAAACGGCGATCTGTGCGGTGCCGAGCTGCGCGGCGAGGGGGGGCTGCACATTGCCCTGCACGCCCAGAGCGGCGATCTGGTGCGGGTGGAAGCGCACTGGGACGACGTGACGCGCGTCTCTGAGGTGACGGTGCCGCAGATGACCCTGGCCCAGGGCCTGGCCCGCGTGATGGCCCGCCCCGAACGCGGCGAGGTGTTCGAGCGCGCCTGGAATCTGGCCAAAGACACGCTGTAGCTCGCGGTCCTTTCTCCCGCCCACCCACGAAGGCGAGCGCAGTCCGGCTCGCCTTCGTTCGGGCTGGCCCCTCTGCGGTCCATTCGCGTGCCAGCGGCTGCTACACTGACCCGGTTTTCAATTCACCGTGTACAGCGGCGCTGGCCCAGATAGAGCCAGGGCTGCCGGAGGTCTTCATGCGATTCCCTGTCCTTCTGGCCTGCACGCTTATGCTGGCCGCCTGTGCTCCCCAGCGGGTCCCCGACTCTGCGGCGTCCGCCGCCTCCCTGGCTGCCCAGGCCGTCGTGCCGCAGACCGGCGAGCTGGGCGCGCACGACCCGGTGCTGTTCAGGGCGGGCAGCACTTACTGCGTCATGTCCACGGGCGTGGAGCAGACAGGTCAGCCGGGCGGCGTGCTGGTTCACCGCTCAGACGGTGGGCTGGGGGGGCCGTGGCGCACGCTGGGCGCCATTCCTGCCCCGGCCTGGGCCGCACGAGACTACGGCGCGAAGAATATCTGGGCGCCAGAGGTGGTCTACAACGGCCAGGAACGCCGCTATTACCTGTACTACGCCGTATCGCAGTTCGGCACCCGCAATTCCGCGATTGGGGTGGCCAGCAGCACCAACCCGTGCGCCACGACCACCTGGACCGACCATGGGCCCATGCTGCGTTCGGGCAGTGGCACGACCTACAACGCCATTGACCCCAGCGTGCACTGGGACCCGGCCAGCGGCTGGTGGCTGGCCTGGGGCTCGTTTTTCAGCGGCCTGAAGGTGCAGCGCCTGAGTTCCATGACCACCCTGACAGGCCCTGTCACCACCATTGCCTCGCGGCCCGGGGTGCCCCACAACCCGGTCGAAGCCCCCACGATCTTCAAGCGGGGCAACTTCTATTACCTGCTGGCGTCCTGGGACAGCTGCTGCAAGGGCCTGGACAGCACCTACAAGACCGTGATGGGCCGCGCCACCACCATCACCGGGCCATACCTGGACCAGCAGGGCGTGCGGCTGGACCAGGGCGGGGGCACCGTGCTGCTTGGCCACCGCGCGAACAAGCTGGGCCAGGGCGGCGGCGATATCTACCAGGAGGGCGGCACCGTCTACTTTGCCCACCACTTCTACGACGCCAGGACCGGCGGCAGCCCCAAGCTGGACCTCAAGGCGCTGGAATGGAACGGCGACTGGCCCTTTTCCAGCGAGGCCACCCCCGGCTACCAACGGACCAATGGCGCGGTCTACCGACTGGTCAACCAGACCAGCGGCCTGTGCCTGGACGTGCAAAACGGTGTCTCCAGCCCGGCGGCGCAACTGCAGCAGTGGGGCTGCAACGGACAGGCGGCCCAGAATTTCCGCCTGGAAGCAGCGGGCGACGGCGTGTACCGCCTGCGCAGCCTGCTGGGCGCCCAGGACCACTGCCTGGACGTGGCCAACGGGGGCAGCACCCCGGGCACCGACGTGCGCCTGTGGCCCTGCAACGGCCTGGGCGCCCAGCAGTGGATGCTGGAGGATATGGGCGGCGGCTTTCACCGCCTCATGGGACCGCAGACGCGCCTCGCCCTGGACAATGTGAATGGCAGCGTGAACGCCGGCAGCGAGGTCCGTACCTGGACCCCCAACGGCGCTGCAGCGCAGAACTGGCGACTGGAACAGCGGTAAGAGCGGGGCTTCAGGGCCCCTGGACAGGGAGGTAGGCCGGAGATGGTCTGCGCTTCCTGCCCAGGGGCCCGCCCTGTGCAGGGCTCGTCCCGTCCGTACCCAAGGTGCTCATCCGGCTAAAAAGGCTGCCCCGATCAGCCAGGACTCTTCCATGCCTTCTGCCCCTCCGTGCCATGCCTCTCGTTTGGGCGGGTGCAGGCGCGGCATACTGCCCCGCGTGACCGCGACCGAGACCCTGGCCGACCTCGCCCACGCGCTGGGCGCCGACGCCGTGGGCTGGGCACCGGCCGCTGTTCCGGCAACAGCGGCCGCCGAATACGCAGACTGGCTGGAGGCCGGGCGCCACGCGGGCATGACCTACCTGGAGCGGCAGCTGCCGGTGCGCGCCGACCCCACCCAGCGCCTGAGCGGGGCGCTGAGTGTGCTGGTGCTGGGGGTCTCTCACGCATTTGAGCCGCCGCCCGTGCCCACCGGGGGGGTCCGGGTGGGCCGGGTGGCCCGCTACGCCTGGACCCCCGATTACCACGACCAGTTACAGCCTCTGCTGAGCCGGCTGGAAGAGGAGGCGGCGCGGCTGGGCGTGCGGGCACGCGGCTACGTGGACCACGGCCCGGTGATGGAGCGCCTGTTCGCCGCCTCGGGCTTTCTGGGGTGGCGCGGCAAGTCCGGGATGCTGGTCAGCACCACGCTCGGCGCCTTTGTGACGCTGGCGGTGCTGCTGACCGACCTGCCGCTACAGACCTCTTCCCTGCTCCACCCCGACCGCTGTGGGCGCTGCACCCGCTGCGTGGCTGCCTGTCCCACCGCCGCCATTGGCCCGGACCGCGCCATAGACGCGCGGCGCTGCGTCTCCTACCTGACCATTGAGCACCGGGGGCCGGTGCCGCTGGCCCTGCGCCCCGGTGTGGGCGAGTGGCTGTTCGGCTGCGACGTCTGCAGCGAGGTGTGCCCCTGGAGCGCCAGGGTGGGGCCCCTGGCCCGGCACCTGACCCCCCGGCCCGAGCTGGCGTGGCCGGACCTGGGCACCTTTTTCGGCGTGGGTGAGCGGCAATTCGAGCGACAGTACGCGGGCACAGCCTTTCTGCGGCCCCGGCGCAAGGGCATGGCCCGCAACGCCCTGACCGTGCTGGGCAACACCCGGGATCCGGCCGGCTGGCCGCTGCTGCGTGCTGGTATGACCGACCCCGCGTGGGAGGTCCGCGACGCCGCTGCCTGGGCGCTGGCGCAGTGGGGCGAGTGGGCGCAGGTGGAAGCGCTGCGCCGTGACCCGGACGAGCGGGTGCAGGCCACCGCTGGTCAGCTGCTGGCAGGCGGCGCCCCGGGGACTGCCACACCCGGCGCTGGCCCCCCATGAAGGGGGGATAGAGGTCTGAGCATCCAGGGCTGGGCGCGTCCCTCTACCATGGAGCCGTGCGCGCTTCCCGCCTTCTGCCCCTGCTGCTCTGTCTGTCCGCCCTGCCGGCCACCCACGCCCAGACTGTGCCCACCCTGAACCCGGCGATTACCGCCCGCTATCCGCATGACCGGGCGGCCTTTACCCAGGGCCTGCAGTACCTGGGGAGCGGCGTGTACATGGAAAGCACCGGGCAGGTGGGGCAGTCCGGGGTGCGGCGCGTGGACCTGAAAACCGGCCGGGTGCTGGCCCAGGTCCCCACCCCGCTGGCCAGCGCCTTTGGTGAAGGCGTGGCGGTGCTGGGGGGCGCGGCCTATCACCTGACGTGGCAAAACGGCCTGGCGTTTTCGTTTGACGCCCAGACACTCAAGGAGACGGGACGCCACCGCTATGCCGGCGAGGGCTGGGGCCTGACCACCGACGGCCGCAGCCTGATCATGAGCAGCGGCAGCGCCACACTGGTCTGGCGCGATCCGCGCACCTTCGCCGCGCGGCGCACCCTGCAGGTAACGGACCAGGGCCAGCCGGTGCGCCACCTGAACGAACTGGAATGGGTGCAGGGCGCGATCTACGCCAACGTGTGGCTGACCGACCGCATTGCCCGCATTGACCCGCAAACCGGCAAGGTGACGGCCTGGATCAACGTGGCCGAGCTGACCCGGGAAGCCAGCAGCGCGGCGGCGCGCACCGGGCAGCCCCTGACCTTTGACGACGTGCCCAACGGCATTGCCTACGTGCCTGAACGCGGCACCCTGCTGCTGACCGGCAAGCGCTGGCCCACCCTGTTTGAAGTGAAGCTGCCGGGCCTGAAGCCCGAGGGCAGCGGTGCAGGTGGCCGCGCGGCGCCGCGCCAGTAATACGGCTTCCGAACAATTGCGTCATGTGTGACGGAATGTCTCCGACCGGAGGGACTGGCAGAACTGCGGCGCAGAGCAGGAAAGGAGACGGCTACCCGGGCATTGGACCGCTCCCAGCCAAAGGCGGGGAACATCCCTCTTCTTTCTGGAGGTGACAGACCTGGACGGCCGTCCGTCTCACCGGCGTGGGGTCCTGAAGCGGCGTGGGCAGCACACTTTTTCTGGCGGCAAGGCCCGCCCTAAGCCCTGTCCAGCAGCGGCGTCACCGCCGCCCAGATCTCTTCGGCCAGCGCTTCTTCGGGGTGGGTGGCGTCCAGCACCAGAAAGCGGGCTGGTTCGGCCTCAGCCAGGGCCAGAAAGCCGGCCCGCACCCGGGCGTGAAAGGCCAGGTCGGCCTGTTCCAGGCGGTCGGGCTGCCCCCGGCGCGCCGCCCGGGCCAGGCCCAGTGCCGGGTCCAGGTCCAGCAGCAGGGTCAGGTGGGGGCTCAGGCCCCCCGTGGCCGCGTGCGTGATCTGGCGCAGTAGCGCTTCGGGCAGGGCCCGCCCCGCGCCCTGGTAGGCCAGAGTGGAATCTGCGTAGCGGTCACACACCACCACCTCGCCGCGCGCCAGGGCCGGACGAATCACGTTCGCCACAAGCTGGGCGCGGCTGGCGGAGTACAGCAGGAATTCCGGCAGCGGATCAATGCTCAGCGCCGGGTCCAGCAGTACCTCGCGCACGCGGGTGCCCAGCGGCGTGCCCCCAGGCTCCCGCGTGACGGTGCAGGGCGCGCCCAGCTGCGCCAGCCGGGCCGTCAGCCGCGACAGCTGCGTGCTCTTGCCCGCGCCCTCAGGGCCCTCAAAGGTCAGAAACAGGCCATGCACGTGCTTACAGGCCGGTGGGATGGTGCAGAAACTGCCAGGACAGGCCAAAGCGGTCTTCCAGGTGCGCGGCCAGGGCGCGCACGCCAAACACCTCGGTTTCGTAGTGCCCGGCATACACCACATTCACGCCGTACTCGAAGGCGTCGTGGAAATGCTTGTGCTCGGGCTCGCCGGTCAGCAGGGTGTCCAGCCCAAGGGCCGCGGCCTCGGGGATGCTGCCCGCGCCGCTGCCACTCAGCACCCCCAGCCGCCCCACCGTGGGCGAGCGCCCGCCGCCGTGCACGAGGCAGATCTCGCCAGTGAGTTTCTGCACGCGGTCGGCAAAGTCCTGCAGGGACTGCTCGAACGGCAGTTCGCCGGCCAGCCCAATCTTCGTGCCCGCCCATTCACCGAAAGGCACCGGGTTCTGCAAGCTCAGCGCGCGGGCAATCATGGCGTTATTCCCCACCTCGGGGTGGGCGTCCAGGGGAATATGGGCGGCATACACGTTCAGGTCGGCCATCAGGGCCGTGCGCACCCGCTCGCGGTGGGGGCCGGTGACGGGCAGCGGCTGGCCCCAGAACAGGCCGTGGTGGGCGATCAGCAGGTCCGCGCCGCTGTCGGCCGCGTGCTGCAGGGTTTTAAGGCTGGTGTCCACACTCACAGCCACCCGGCGCACCGTGGGCGTGCCCTCGATTTGCAGGCCGTTCAGGCTGGGGTCCTTGAAGGCACCCAGATTCAGGTACTCGCCCAGATAGCGCACGAGCTGGTCGCGCGGCACCTCACCACGCGCAGGCAAAGACAGATCCGACATGGCCGGCATTGTACGGCGCGGGGCTGCACAGGCCACCCGGGCCGGAGGTCGCCGGGCCAGTGTGCCGCCCTGGGCAGCACGGCAACAGGCACAGAGGCACAGTCACAGCCGGATGCTTTCTATCTAAGTCGCTCGCTGTTGATCTTGAGATCAACCGAGCGGGCTGGAACAGCTGCGCCGCAGAGCGAGTCTCGAAAAAAGGACGTTGCACCGGGCGTGGAGACTTTGCGGTGCTCTCCTGCAAAGTCGTAACGTGAGGTGCAACGTCCTTAAGTCCCTCGCTGCCAAGCCCCCGATCAACCGAGCGGGCTGGAACAGCTGCGCCGCAGGCCATGCGCCGTCGGGTCCAGGCAGAGAAAGCTCCCTATGGGATAGGCGGTCCCGGTCAGGCCCGAACCCGAGATGCTGAGCGGCACAGCCGCGCAAGCAGAAGGCAACGCAAAGAAGTCATGTTGCCCACTTCTTCAAAGCTGCTCAGATCCTGAATTCATTCTCAAGGAGTTGGAAGAAGGCTTCAACGACCCGCGGATCGAAGTGGGTGCCGGCACCGCTTCGGATATGCTCCAGGGCCCTCTTCCGTGTCCAGGCCGGCCGGTACGGTCGGTCACTGGTGAGTGCGTCATATACGTCCACCACCGCGAACGCCCGGGCCGTCAGAGGAATGGCCTCGCCCTTGAGGCCCACCGGATAGCCCGTACCATCCCACTTCTCATGGTGGTACTGCGGAATATCCAGGGCTGGGCGCAGAAATTTGATTGGCGAGAGCAGATCCACGGCGTGACCCGGATGTTCCTTCATCAGCACCCACTCCTCGTCGGTCAGCTTGCCGGGCTTCAGCAGCACCGCATCCGGAATTGCCATCTTCCCGATGTCATGCAACAGCGCACCCCGGCGCACTTCCACCAGCTGATCCGAGGAGAGTCCCAGGTGCCGGCACAGCTCAACGGTCGTTTCCGTCACGCGCCGCGAATGGCCCTCGGTCTCCTTATCGCGCAGGTCCAGCGCCCGTGCCCACCCCTCAATGGTCTCATCGTACGCCAGCCTCAATTCAAGGTTCTTGCGCTCCAACTCGGCGAACAGTCGCGCGTTGTCTACCGCAATCACTGCCTGAGCCGTGAGCATCTCAAAGGTTGCCAACCAGGTTGCAGATGGCTCGAACGGTTGCCGGTGTAACACCTCCATCACGCCCACCACCTTCCCTTTAGCCAGCAGCGGCGCACCGTAATAGTTCATCAGTTGCTCTCTCGTCAGTACGTCGCGCCAGGCCGGTGAGATTGGAGCATTTTGAAGGTCGGGCACGCTCAGGGCCTTGCGGCTCAATGCCACTTCGCCTGCCAGACCATGGCCGACACGCACGGTCGAGCCCTGGAGCGGCGTCGTGAATCCCCGGGTGCTGGCGTACTCCAGGTTCAGGGTATAAGGGTCAACCAGCAGCAAGGTCACCGCGTCCGCCCCCAGTTCCTGCGCGACATTGTCCAGAATCATGCCCAGGGTGATGGAAAGATCCTGGGTCGAGGCGATGGCCTGATCAATCTCACGCAGGCCCGTGACATGACGCAGCTGCTGCCGAAGGTGTTCGTTGAGGCGCTGAATCTCAGCTCTTGCCGTGTGGCGTTCCGTAATGTCCTGGGCAATCTTCGACACGCCAATGACCCGGCCGGTGACATCGCGAATCGGTGAGGCCGTCACGCACACCGCAATCCGGCGGCCGTCCTTCGCCAGGCGCACAGACTCGAAGGGACTGGGTGACTCCCCCCGCCCGGCCCGGTCCAGCATCCCCACTGCCTCACCATGAAGTTCCGGCGGGACGATCAATGTCATGGGCTGACCCACCGCTTCTGTCATCGAGTACCCGTAGAGCTGCTCGGCCCCAGCGTTCCATGAGCGGATGGTGCCGTCCAGCGACACGCCGAGAATGGCGTCCTGACTGGCCTGCACGATGGCCGCCAGGTAAGCCTGGTCTTCTTCGGCCGCCCGGCGCGCGGTGATGTCACGGGCCACGCAGTACATCACTGGGTCCCCGGGCAAGACAACTGCCGCCCATTCAAGCCACACCACCGCGCCGCTCCGGTGGAGATAGCGGTTCTGAAAGGCGACCGTCGCTACTCCCGCCGTGATACTGGTGTCCTCCCGCGCCGTCATGGCCCGGTCATCTGGGTGGACCAAATCGATATAGCGGCGGCCAAGCAGTTCTTCGGGAGCGTAGCCGAGAATCTTCTGGCAAGCCGCGCTGACGGTCACGAACCGACCTTCAGCGTCGAAGGACGTGATCATGTCCAGGGACAGATCCAGCGTCCGCTGCAAATCGGCAGCAATGCGCCGGTAACGCTGCTCGCTGTCCTCCAGGACCCGCTGAGCTGCCTTCTCGCTGGTGATGTCGCGGGCCAGACTCACGACGCAGGGTTCACCATCAAGTTCGACCCTTACCATCGAGATGATCAGGTCAAGTGCCCTCCCAGACCTGGTACGCAGGCGGACCTCATGGCTGCGCACCGAATCCACGTCCTGCAAGCTGCTGGAAAGCCTGTCGTGATCAGGGTTGTCATCCCAGATGCCTGACTCCTGAAAAGTTCGACCAATCACCTCTTCCCGGAGGCAGCCGACCTGCTGCAGGAACGCCTCATTAACATCGATCAACCGCTGATCACTCGAGCGAGTAATGACGATAGGCATGGGGCTGGCCTGAAAGACTTTCGAGAAGCGTTCCTCGCTGACCCGGAGCTCTTTTTGCATCTGATGATGCCGCGTGACGTCCCGGGTGAAGACTGAGATGCCGTCCTCGGCTGGGTAGACGGTCGCGTCAATCGTGCCGAACGGCTCCATATGGCTGACTGCGCTTTGAACAGTACCCGTCTCGGCGGCCCGCGCAATGGCCTGGAACACGGCCGTGTCTGCCAGTTCCGGGAAGGTGGTCAGCAGGTTGTGCCCGGCAAGGTCAGCTGGGCGCTTACCAGAGATGCGGGCCGCCGCCGCATTGAGGTAGATGAAGTTCAGATCCCGGTCCAACGAGACGAAGCCGTCGGTCATCCGTTCCAGGGTGGAGACCAGCTGCTGGTGCACCTGGGCCTCATGGAGTCTCGCTTCCTCGCGCGCCGTCACGTCGTTCTGGAATCCCACGAAATGCGTGACGGTCCCAGCTGCATTCCGAACTGGACTGAGCGTGAATTCGTTGTAGAACAGCGTGCCGTCCCGGCGGTAATTGCGCAGGGTGACCGTCACGCTCTGCTGCTGCTCGATCGCCTGCCGGATCTCGTGAACCCCAGGCTGATCGTGGTCGTCCCCCTGCAGGAGGCGGCAGTTCCGACCAAGAAGCTCGGCAGCCGAGTACCCGCTCAGACGCTCGAAGGCTGGGTTGACATACACAATCGGTTGGTCGCCATGGAGAGCATCGGTGATAACAGTCCCGACAGCCGATGATTCAATGACCTGGCGTAAGAGCTGAAGGTCGGATAAAAGAACAGGCAGCTCTGACATCAGGGATCCCTCTGGATTGGATTGGTGTGCTTCCCGACGCAAATGCGGAGAAAGAAGAGCAGACCCTCTGAAGAACAGAGTGGCACATCTGGCCCTCCATGAATGTCACACCGTGTTGTGGGCAATCTATTGGCCAACCCTGCCGTCCAGTTGGCATATCTCTCAAGGAAATGTCAGAAGACCCGGCAGCAAGCGGTCCGACACGGCCAAGGGATTGAGCCTGTCGGACCGTCATGTAGGCGGCACACCGTAGGCTGCGGTGATGATCGACGTCGTCGTCTCTTCCACGGAACGCGCGGCCCTGTGGTCCGCTCTCCCGACCCTGGCCGTCGCCTGAAACGCGGCGCCCCCTCGGCGACGTTGCCCAGGGGCACCCGTCTCAGCCACAGCAACGCACCGGACGGCGACGTGGACCATCTGGTGGCCACGCTTCACGAGTCCGGGCACCTCGAAGACCTGACCTACGGCACCGGCGACTACACCGAAGAGCTGGCCGGTCCGTACGCCGTTATCGACCGGTACCACCAGCAGGCACACGACCTGGTGCGGGACATGGTTGCCGAGGCGGCGCGTGCCCTGGGCGAGCCCACGGAGCGCACGCCGGACGCGCGCGTCCAGGCGAGTTGGCTGCTGCCCGACCGGACCATCTCGGTGCGGGTCACGCAGGCCGACAAGGAGTGCCCGATCGAGGTGTGTGTGTGGCTGCTGCCGCCGGGCATCACGGCGTATGCCCTGGGGCTCTGAGAGGCGCTTCTTTCCAACAGGACGGGACCGCACGGACGGGCGGGCAGCACGCGCCGCGTCGTCCAGTGAGCCCTCCATCTTTGCCTGCAGGCCTGAGGTCTGTCGGACTGAAGCTCAAAGCCACAGAAGGATACAGGCGACGTGGACACCGGCTAAAAACTGGTGCCCACGTTTCTCGTACCGCGTTGTCAGTGCGCGACAATCTTTGAAGCGATTGATGCTGCGTTCCATAACCTGACGGCCTTTGTAGACTTGTGCGTCAAATGTCGGCGGTCGTCCCCCACGTCGCCCTCGCCGGCGTCGAGTCCTGCGCGCATCCTGACGCTCTGGACACACAATGAATGTTCCGCGCACGCAGGACTTGTCGGTATTTCCGCGCACCGTACGCGCGGTCCATCCGTATGGTCGTCTGACGTTCCCTGGGGCGTTCCGGTCCGGGACGCCTCACCCGAACCGCATCGAGGAGTGGCACAAGGAAGGTTGGATCACTGGCTTGCCCGGCAGAGACCAGGACGTGAAGCGGGCGACCGTGACCGCCGCTCAGGACATGGATTTTGCTGGTACGGCCGCCGTGACTGATCCCGAGCCATTCTCCCGGGATGGCCCCCTTTTTTCGTGGCTGGCTGTTTTAGAGCCCCTACCGCACTACGGTGGGCTTTGACAGCAGTCCGTATCAGGTGAAGTTCTCGTGGCTTCACGGCTCTCGCCGCAGCGAACGATTGGCGGTCTGATCAGGTGCCTGATGGGGGAATCTAAGGACGACCAGCCCGTGCGGGAAAATGCAAAAAGACCCGTGCTGTACGCGCACGGGCCCTTTGCTGAGGCCATCTCTTGACCTTGGTGGTGGCGATGCCCGGACTTGAACCGGGGACCTAACGATTATGAGTCGTTCGCTCTAACCAGCTGAGCTACATCGCCTTGAAAAACCCCGCCAAACCGGCGGGGCCACTTCTGGTGGAGCTGAGGGGATTCGAACCCCTGACCTTCTGAATGCCATTCAGACGCGCTCCCAACTGCGCCACAGCCCCGTTGTTGTACCTACCTCGTTTGAGGCTCAGATAGATTAACAGCGACCCCCGGTACTGTCAACACGGCCCGCGCTCAGGCGGGGGCCGCCTGCTGCGCGCTGAGCTGCACGTAGCCTTCAATCAGGTGAATAATCACCGGGTTGTGCGTGTGTACGCCGTGGGCCTCGCCGCTGCCGCCCTCCTCGATAAAGTGGGCGATCAGGGCGGCCTCGCCGTCCCGGGCCAGCAGAAAAGCGCGCTGACCGGGCGCGGCAATGCTGGGCAGGCCCACCAGCCCGGCGCGGTGCAGGGCCACGCCCCGGGGGGTCAGGCGTTCCAGGCGCTCGGCCAGGGCCGCTTCGCCCGCCATATACAGGCTGCGCCGGGCATTCAGGGTCAAGTCCTCGCACAGGCTGCGGATGGCGGCCTCGCCGTACAGGTGGTACACGGCTTCCGGCGCCGGGTCCGGGGTCAGGCGGGACAGGTCGCGGTCCAGGGCGCCCAGGCGGTCATCGAAGGCGCGCCGGGCGCGGGCCAGGTATTCCCGGGCGCTCAGGGGCGCGTATTCCAGAGGGTTCTGGCCCACCTTGGCGGCCAGCCCCCGGCCCTCCAGGCGCTCCAGAGTTTCATAGATCTTGGGGCGGGGAATGCCGGCCTGCCGGGCCACCCGGGCGGGGACCGCGCGGCCCAGGGCCAGCAGGGCGGTGTAGGCCCGGGCCTCGTACTCGGTCAGTCCCAGGGCTTGCAGGTGAATCACGGCGCTCATCTGCTCCCCAGCATACGGGACCCGGGGGCCCGCGCAGCGGCGCGTCTCCTCTGGCCGCCCCCGGGGCAACAGCGGTTTGGTCTGGGGGAGCGGGGGGCTCCTCCGGATGTGGCGCGGAGAAACCGGAACAGCCGGCAGCCCGTCTCATACGGATTCCGAAAAATTCCGTAACGTGTTACGGAATTTTTCCGACCAGAGGGACTCGAAGAGCTGCGCAGCAGAGAAGGAAAAATACGGAGTTCCGGGAATTGGACCTGAAAGGCTCCGTAGGAGCGGAACATCCGGCTCTTTCCCGGATGTTACGGAAATGGACGGAATCCGTCTCAGCCCTGGGGGAGTTCGGCTTCCACCAGGGTGCCGTGACCAGGGCTGGAGAGCACGCGGTAGGTGCCGCCGCGCGCCTCTACCCGCTCGCGCATCTGCAGCAGGCCCAGGCCGCCCGCGCTGCTCACCCGCCCGGTGATGGTGGCCGGATCAAAGCCGGCGCCGTCGTCCTGCACCCGCAGGGTCACCTGCTCGCCGCCGTGCAGGGTTACCTTGACCTCCTGGGCGCGGGCATGCTTGGCGACGTTGTTCAGGCTTTCTTGCAAGATGCGGAACACCACGGCCTCGTCGCCGGGCGAGAGTTGCACGTCGCCGCTGATGTTCAGCTGGGCGCGGATGTTGTTCTGCTCGCCGAAATCCAGCACGTAGCGCCGCACAGTTTCCAGCAGGCCGTAGCGTTCCAGGTCAATGGGGCGCAGCGCGAAAATCGAGCGGCGCACTTCGCGGATCTGCTCGCGCAGCAGCTGGGTGGCGGCGCGCACCTCGGCCTCGGCCTTGGCGGGGTCGGCGTGCAGTTGCCGGGCCACTATGTCCAGCTTCAGGGCGGCAAAGGCCAGCGACTGCGCCACCCCGTCGTGAATCTCGCGGGCAATGCGGGCGCGCTCGTCGCTGATCGCCAGTTCCTCGGAATAGAGGTAGGCGCGGGCGTTGCGCACGGCCAGGGTGGCCTGCCCCGCCATCAGGGCCAGCAGCGACACCCGGGCGTCATCAAAGGCGCGGTCCCGGGCGTCGCCCAGCACGATCACGCCCACCAGCCCTTCCTCATCGCGCATGGGAATGCCCAGCACGCTGTGCGCCCCCGGAAAGACCCCAGCGGCGCCCTCATCGGCGGCGGTCAGGGGGGCGCCCGCCTGCGCCACCTGCTGCGCAAAGGGCGGGGCAGGCAGGCCACCGGGCTTCTCGCCCTGGCGGTCCTGGGCATATTCCAGGCGCAGCACGCCGTCCTGGTCGCTGAGAAAGACCGCGCGGGCCTCGGCACCGGCGCGCTCGGCCATGGTGCGGGTCACGCGCGAGAGCAGGCGGCGCATGTTGCGCTCGGCGCGGATGCTCTGATCCACCGAGTACAGCGTCATCAGGTCCAGGGTGCGCTGGCGCACCGCCTCCACGCCGCGCGCCACCTCGGCGGCCAGGGCCTGGGCCAGGGCCTCGGTGGCTTCGGCCGGCGGCTGGGCAAAGCCCAGGGCCAGGGCGCCGCCGCCGGGCACGGGCACCTTCAGCAGATACGTGCCGGCCTCGCCCTCAACAGGCCCCGCCTCGCCGGAGCCACCTGGGCCGGCGCCCGCCGAGGCGCTCAGGCCCCCGGGCACCGTCAGGGTGGCGTGGGCCGCACCCGTGACGCGCAGGGCGCCCCGGGCAGCCACCTCCAGCACCGCGCCCATGTCCGGGGCGTCAGTCAGGTCGCGCATCAGGGCCTGCACTGCCCCCAGCTGGGCGTGGCTGGCGTGCAGCTGGCCGTAGAGGTCACGCAGTTCGCGCTCGGCCCGTTCACGCGCCCGGGTGCCCTGGGCAATCCACTCCACGCTGAAATAGGTCACGGCCGGGCCCACCAGCCCGTAGAACAGCAGGTGCGCCCACAGCTCCTGGCGGGGCACTGGCAGGCGAGAAATCAGGAACTCCACCACGCCCACCACCAGCACAATCAGGGGCGGCAGCACATTGCGCACCACCCGCACCCGGTCCGAGAGGCGAAAGCCCCGTTCCTCCGGGTGCACGGTGTCCGGGGCCAGCGGCGCGGGCAGAGCGGGCGGCTCGTCGGCAGGCCCGGTGGGGGCCCTCACGGGGTGTGGCCGTCGCCCGCGCCCGCGTCGCTCGCCCCGCCGCCCACGTCGCCACTGGCCGGGCGGGACTCGGCGCTGCCCCGGCGCGCGGCGTCCTCGACCTTCCAGGCCACCTGCCGCAGCAGGCCCCGGAACAGGCGGCTCTCGGGGCTGGTCATCAGGGCGCGGTCCAGCATGGCCCGCCACAGGCGCAGGGTGTGGCGGGCGCGCACGGCGTCGGTGTAGCCAATCAGGTGCATGGTCTCGCGCAGGTGACCGTACAGGGCTTCCATTTCCTCGCGGGTGGCGGTCTTGCGGGTGCGCTCGGGCAGTTCGTCCTGGCCCTGCAGGAACTCGTAGCACACCAGCAGCACCGCCTGGGCCAGGTTCAGGCTGGCGTAGTCCCCGGTGGGCACGCGCACCGCCACCTGGCACTGCTCCAGATCACTGTTGATCAGCCCCGTTTCTTCGGGGCCAAACACCAGGGCGGGCGCGGCAGCGGCGCGCACCAACGGGCGCACATAGGCCGGGTGCTGCGGCGGGGGCAGGTCGGCGCGCAGCCGGGCCGTGGTGCCCACACTCAGGTCGCGGTCGGCCAGGGCCTCGCGCAGCGTGGGGTACACGCGCGCCCCCCGCAGCAGATCGGCCGCGTGAACGGCCATGGCCACCGCCCCGGAGTCCAGGTGGTCGCAGCGCGGCGCGACCAGTCGCAGGTCGCGCGCGCCCATATTCAGCATCGCGCGCGCCGCCGCGCCGATGTTGCCAGGGGTTTTGGGAGACACAAGCACGACGGCCAGATTCACGCCCCGGATGCTACCGCGCCGCCCTCCCCTGCCCCCAGGGGCAGAGGGCCCTCCGGCGAGGCCAGGATGGGCGTCTCGTCGCCCACATGCAGGCCCCAGCCCAGGTCGTGGGCCAGTTCCTCGGGGGTGTCGCCCCAGGAATCCATGCTCAGGTGCGCCGCGCCCTGCGCCCGCAGGCGCGCGCAGACCTCGGCCAGCAGGGCGGCGCGCAGGGACGTGTGGCGCCAGGCCAAGGCGACCCCCGGGGCGTCCAGACGGGCCAGGGGCGGCCCGTCCCCGGCCATGTCCAGGGTGGCCCGGCACACGCCCACACCCTGCCCCTGGGCGTCCAGGGCCACCACGCTCAGCGCGGGGTCAAAGCCCCCAGCGCCAGCCTGCGCGGCCTCGGGCGTGACCGCGTGGTGGCCAATGCGGTCTTCAAAGCTCTGCAGGGCGCGCAGGCGGGCCGGCGCCGGCGCCTCGGCCAGCGACACCAGCTGCACGCCCGGCGGGGGCGCGGCAACCCGGTACGGCGGGCGGCCCTCCAGGCGGCGGTAGGCGCCCACCTCGCGCCAGCCGGCCTGCAGCAGCGGCTCTGGGGAAAACAGGCGGCCATCGGCAAAGGCGTACACCCGTCCTAGGGCCTGCCGGGCGGCCCCGGCCAGCAGCGCCGTGACCTCGGCGCGGCGCAGGCCCCCGAAGACCCCGCCCAGCAGTTCGGCGCCGTGAGCGGGGCTGGGCCGGGCCCCGGCGGCGCCCACAACCACCTCGCGCGCCTGCCCCGAGACCACCTGCACCTCGGAGACCAGCCACGCAGCCTCGCAGCTGTCGGCCATCCAGGCCACGTCCTCAGGCGCCGTTTCGTACAGCGCGGCCAGCGCCGGCAACAGTGCCTGGGGCGCCACCCTCTCCACCTGCAGGTCGCCCAGCTGCACGCCGGGGCCCGTGCCCTTTGGCCCGGTCATGCCAGCCCCTCCACCGGCTTCAGAGGTGCCGAGCGCACAGCCTCGTACAGCCCCAGATAGGCGCCGGTGGGGCCGTCCCAGCTGAAGTCCAGGGCCATGGCCCGCTTCACGCGTGCGCGCCAGTCCACGCGGTCCTCGCAGGCGGCGCGCGCCTCACGGCAGGCGGCCAGGAACGCGTCCGGGGTGGCGGGGCCAAAGCGGAAGCCCACGTTGTGCGGCACGGTGTCTACCAGCCCGCCTGTTTCGCGCACCACCGGCAGGGTGCCGTAGCGCATGGCGATCATCTGTGACAGGCCGCAGGGCTCGAAGCGGCTGGGCATGGCAAAGGCGTCGGCACCGGCATAGATGCGGTGGGCCAGCGGCTCATTCATGCCCCCTACGTAGGCCACGCGCCCGTGCGCGGCCCAGTCCCGCAGGCCCGCTTCCAGCCGGGGATCGCCGCCGCCCAGCACGACCACATTCCAGTCCTGCACCAGTTCGGGCAGGGCTGAAAGCAGCAGGTCCATGCCTTTTTGCTCTGCGAGGCGGCTGACCACCCCCAGCACCGGGGCGCCGTCCAGGCCAAATTCGGCGCGCAGGGCCCGCCCGGCGGCCACCTTGCCGCGCAGGTCGCGGTAGGGGCGGATGTCAGGGTCGGTGCGCGGGTTCCAGCGCTCCTGGTCCAGCCCGTTCAGGATGCCGCTCAGGCGCCCTTCCCCGGCCAGCCGCTGCAGCAGGCCCTGCAGGCCCTCGCCGTACTCGGGGGTCAGGATCTCGCGGGCGTAGGTGGGGCTGACGGTGGTCACCTGCGAGGCGAACACCAGCCCCGCTTTCATCAGGCTCACGTCGCCGTAGAACTCCAGGGTGTCAGGGGTCAACGCCCAGCCGGGCAGGCCCGTCCAGGGGGCCGCCTCGGGCAGGTTCCAGCGGCCCTGGTACTGCAGGTTGTGAATGCTGAACACCGCTGGAATTCCGCGCAGCCGCGCCCAGGCCACCGCCAGCCCTGCCTGCCAGTCGTGGCCGTGCAGCACTTCGGGCACCAGCCCCAGCACGTCCAGCACTGGGCCCACCGCGCGGCCAAACTGGCTGTAGCGCCACACGTCGTCGGGGTGATACAGGCCGGGGCGGTCAAAGACGGGCAGGCCCAGAAAGAGGTGGCGCACGCCCTGAATCTCGGCCTCGCCCACGCGCACCTCGCCCAGCGCCGGATTCCCAGGGGCCCAGAGCTCGCCGCGCCACACTTCCTGCACCTCCTGGCGAATATCCGCGTACCACGGCGAAACCACCGTGACCCTGGCGCCCTGACGGGCCTGCACCGCTGGCAGCGCGCCCAGCACGTCGCCCAGACCGCCCGAGCGCGAGAACGGAAAGACTTCGGAGGCCACATGCACCGCACGCATAGCCCGCACTGTACCCGAGTGCCTGTGCCCGCAGGCGCCACGTTTGACAAGCGGTGAAGGGCGCTGCTACACTTCCCCTCGCCTTGAAGGCGGCCTGCCGAAAGGGCGGTGCCCACGGGCTCTTAGCTCAACGGTCAGAGCAGTCGGCTCATAACCGATTGGTTGCCGGTTCAAATCCGGCAGGGCCCACCACAGGTACTCAGATGGGCGGTTAGCTCAGCGGTAGAGCACTCGCTTCACACGCGAGGGGTCGTAGGTTCAAATCCTATACCGCCCACCACACAACCTCGGCTTTTGCCGGGGTTTTTTCGTTGAACTGGGATGGGCGCAGCTGGCCACACTCGCCGGTGACCTTCTGGCCTGTCCACGAACATGCGGCGCGGCCCCTGAAGATCACGGGGCCGCGCTGACTCTCGCCTCTCCTGCCGCCAGGGCTTGTGTGGGCCTCAGCTCACGGGCACGCGGGCGGTGCGGAAGCGGCAGCCCTGCCAGAACTTCACGATGTGCTCCACCTGCGCCATGAAGTCGCCCAGGCTCAGGGCCTTGACCAGAAAGGCGGTGGCCTGCAAGTCGTAGGCGCGGTCCACATCGTGCTGGGCCTCAGAGCCCGAGAGCATGATCACCGGCAGGTGGGCCAGTTCGGGCGTGGCGCGCAGTTGCGTGAGGAACTCAAAGCCGTCCATGCCGGCCATGTTCACGTCCACCAGCACGAGGTCGGGCAGGGGCAGCGAGCCGTCTCGCAGGTGGGCGAACGCCACCTGGGCGCCGCAGGCGGTGCGCAGCTGCACCGTGGGGGCATGGTCGCCAAAGACCTCCTGCGCCAGCAGCAGATCTGTCGGCGCGTCGTCGACCAGCAGAACAGACAGAGAACGGGACACAGCGCCGTTTATGCTGACGGCTTGCGGCCGTACGTGCCTTTAGCGTTTCCTGAATCTTGGGGGGACCAGACCCAGCCGCCGCACCGGCTCACCAGCCAGGACAGCAAGAGGCGGCCCCCAGCCCCCTGTTCTGGCAGGCCGGGTGAACGTTCCCCTCTGCCTTTACCGCGTGGAGAGCGACTCGCGGTGCTGCTTGAAGCGGCACTCGCGCCAGAACTGCACGAACTGGTCCACCTGCTCCACGAAGGCGGCAAAATTGCCCCGCTTGACCATGTAGGAGCTGGCAAACAGATCGTACGCCTGATCAATGTCCTTCTTACTGTCCGAGGTGGTCAGCATCACCACGGGCAGGTGCCGCAGTTCTGGGTCGGCCCGGATGGTGCGCAGCACCTCGAAGCCGTTCATCTGGGGCATGTTGATGTCCAGAATGACCACGTCCGGCAGCGTGTGCGAGCGGTCACGCAGGTAAGCCAGGGCCGACTCACCGTCCCGGCACGTGGAGACCGACACACCATCGGCATGTTCAGCAAACGCCTCTTGCGCCAGCAACAGATCGGCCGGGTTGTCGTCAATCAGCAGCAGGCACAAACGGTGCGACATGACCCCGATGATACCGAGTTCTGCGCGCCGGGCCGTCAATGTGCATTTGTCTCAAATGGCCGCCGTCTCTGTTGAGCAGCCCTCTCATACGGACTGCCGTCCATTTCCGTCACATCCGGGAAGAAGGGCGATGTTCCTCCAATTCCTAAGTAGCTCGCTGTTGATCTTTAGATCAACCGAGCGGAGCGAGTATCGAAAAAAGGACGTTGCACCGGGAGTGGAGACTTTGCGGTGCTCTCCTGCAAAGTCGTAACGTGAGGTGCAACGTCCTTAGAACTCCGTATTTATTCCTTCTCCCTCCGGTCGAAAAAATTCTGTAACGTGTTACGGAATTTTTCGGAAACCGTATCAGTTCAGCAGCCGCTCGCCCGGCGCCAGCACGAAAGGCGCGATGGGCGCGCGCACCTGTTCGCCCCAGGCTCCCTGCATGAGGTAATGCCCTCCCATGCGCCCCGGCGCGGCGTCCAGCGTGACAAAGGAATCGTAGACGAACACGCCGCCCGGGGCCAGCACCGGCTGTTCGCCCACCACGCCCTCGCCGTCCACCGTCACCGTGCGGCCCCGGGCGTCCACAATCTCCCAGTGGCGCGCCAGGAGTTTCCAGGTCTGATCGCTGCGGTTTTCAATGCGCACCACGTACGCGAACACCTGCCGCTCCGGGGTGCTGTGGCTCGCCAGATACTGGGGGTCCACCTGGACCTGGATCTCGGGCAGTTCGGGGGGCTCGGGGCGGGTCATGGGTCCCAGCATAGGGGCCAGGGGGCCGTGTGGGCGCGTAAACTCTCGGGTGTGACCTCAATCAACCGTGAATTTCTGTTTCAGCTGCTGGAGGTGGCTGCCCCCAGCGGTCTGGAGCGCCGCGCCGCCGACGTGTGGCTGCAGGAGGCCGCCACCTTTGCCCGCACCTCTGAAGACCATTACGGCAACGCCTACGCCGAGATTGGCCCCGAGAACGGCCCTGCCATTGCCCTGATGGGCCACCTGGACGAGATTGGGCTGATTGTCTCGCATGTGGGCGACGAAGGCTTTCTGAGCGTGCTGCCGGTGGGCGGCTGGGACCCGCAGGTGCTGGTGGGCCAGCGGCTGCGGGTGCTGGCGCCAGACGGCGACCTGATCGGTGTGGTGGGCAAAAAGGCCATTCACGTGATGGAGGCCGAGGAGCGCACCAAGGCCAGCAAGATTGAGGACCTGTGGATTGACGTGGGGCTGGGCAAGGAAGAGGTGCAGGCCAGAGTGCCCGTGGGCACCTACGCCGTGGTGGAACAGGGACCGCTGATGGTGGGCACCAAGATCGTGGGGCGCGCGCTGGACAACCGCGTAGGCGCGTTTATCGTGCTTGAAGCCCTGCGCGCGCTGAAGGACAGGGCGCTGCCCTACCGCGTGGTGGCCGTGGGCACCAGCCAGGAAGAGATTGGGGTATTTGGCGCGCAGGTGAGCGGTTACAGGCTGAATCCTGTGGCGGGCGTGGCGGTGGACGTGACCCACGAAACGGGGCAGCCCGGCGTGAGCGAGAAGAAGTACGGCGTGGCTCCGTTCGGCTCGGGGGCCAATCTGACAGTGGGGCCGATGGTGAGCCCGGTCGTCCTGCGCCAGATGACCCAGGCGGCGCGCGAGGCCGATATTCCCTTCACCCTCAGCGCCGCCGGCCGCTACTCCGGCACCGACGCCGACGCCCTGACGCTGGTGCGCGCGGGCGTGCCCACCGCTGTGGTGAGCATTCCCAACCGCTACATGCACTCGCCCAGCGAGATGGTGGACGAACGCGACGTGAAAGCCTGCATTGACATCATCGTGGCCTGGATTGAGCGACTGCCCGGTGAGGTGGACTTTACGCGGAAGGGGTGAGGCAGGAAGTGGGGAGTGGGGTGCCCGCTCAGCCACCCAACGGAAAGCGGTGGAGCTCTGAACTCCGCCGCTTTCCGTTATGCCGTTGCCTTCTCCCCCACCCCCGGCCGGGCGTCCAGCACACTTTCCGGCACGCCGGCCAGAGCACCGCGCACCACCTCTAACCCGGCGCCGGGCTTGTGACCCTGCTCCGAGAGGGTGCGCTTCCAGTGGCGGGCGCCGGGCTGACCGGCGAATAGGCCCAGGGTGTGCTTCATCATGCGGTTCAGGGGCTGACCCTGCGCCAGTTGCCCGGACACGTAGGGCAGGTAGGCCTCTATGGCCTCGCGGCGGGTAACCGGCGAGCCAGTTTCTCCAAACACCAGCTGGTCGGCGGTCGCCAGCAGATACGGCTCCTGGTAGGCCGCGCGGCCAATCATCACGCCGTCGGCCCAGGCCAGGGCCTCCTGCGCGGCGTCCAGGGTCAGCACGCCGCCGTTGAGCACGGTGATCAGGTGAGGAAAATCCACCTTCAGCTGGCGCACGACCTCGTAGCGCAGGGGGGGAATTTCACGGTTCTCTTTCGGGGACAGGCCGGAAAGCCACGCCTTGCGCGCGTGCACAATGAAGGTCTCACAGCCCGCCGCCGCCACCGTTCGCACAAACGTCGTGAGGTGCTCGTAACTGTCCAGGTCATCAATGCCAATCCGGTGCTTGACGGTGACGGGCAGGGTGGTCGCGCGGCGCATGGCCTCCACGGCACGGGCCACCACATCCGGGGTACCCATCAGGCAGGCGCCGAACGAGCCGTTCTGCACCCGGTCGCTGGGGCAGCCGCAGTTGAGGTTCACCTCGTCATAGCCCCAGTCCTGGGCCATGCGGGCGCACTCGGCCAGCGCGGCCGGGTCGCTGCCACCCAGTTGCAGGGCGAGGGGATGCTCCACCCCCGAAAACCCCAGGTGCCGCTCGCGGTCGCCGTGCAGAACCGCGCCCGTGGTCACCATCTCGGTGTACAGCAGCGTGCGCCGCGTAAGGGTGCGGTGAAAGACGCGGCAGTGCCGGTCGGTCCAGTCCATCATCGGCGCAACCGACAGCGTGTATGGGGGGCGGGCGGAGACGCTCATCAGCCCGTCAGTGTACGGGAAAGCCCCCGGCGCAAAAGGTGCCGGGGGCGGGATAAGGTGGGGCTTACTGGCGGGTGTCGTCGTTTGGGCCCGTGCCGAAGGTGGTGCCGGTGCTGGAACGGCCTTCGTCTGCCTGGTCCTGCATATCGCTGACGTGGCTGCCACCCACAGGGGTCTCGCTCAGGCCCGACTCGCTCTCATCAGTCTGCATGCTGCGCTCGCTCATGCCGTTGCCTGCGTCGGCAGGCAGGCCACTCTGGGTCTTCTGGTCGTCCATGTGGCACTGTCTAACGCGGGAGGTGGAAAGTGGTGAGTGGGGGGTAGAGAAAAGCTTTTCACCGCGCACCGCCAACCCCCTCCCGCGCACCCTCACGCCACCAAAGGGTGCAGGTCGCCCACGCTGACCAGCGCCAGCCAGTGCAGGGCGCGGCTGGCGGAGACGTACAGCAGGCGGCGTTCGTACTCGGTGCTTTCGTCGTAGGTGTCGGCGTTGGCGCTGGCCACAATGGCGGCGCTGAACTCCAGCCCCTTGGCCAGATTGACCGGCAGAATGACCAGCCCGCCCCGGAAGCGGTGTTCCTGCGTGGTGATGGGTTGGGCGTCGGTATCAAATTCGCGCAGGGCCTCGGCCAAGCGGTCGGCGTCCACACCCCGGCGGGTCACGATGGCGATGTTGGTGTGCCCGGCGGCCTGCGCGTCCTTCACCGCCTGGGCAATCAGAGGCAGTTCGCCGTGGGGGCTGTCCGCCGGGGCCACGTAACGCTGTACCTCGGCCCCATCGCGGTCCACGCCCTGCACAGCGGCGGCGCGGTTGTAGGTCGCGGCAATCCGCGCGCCCAGCTCTGTGATCTGGCGGGTGGACCGGTAGGTGCGGCCCAGCGTGCGCACCTCGGCGCCGGGCAGCTGGGCCTGCACTGCCTCCCAGGAACTGGGACCCTTATAGCCGTGCATCCCCTGGTTCAGGTCCCCCAGCGCCGTGATGTGGCCGGGGCGGGTGGCGCGGCCCAGCAGCGCGTACAGCAGCGGCGAGTAGTCCTGGGCCTCGTCCAGCACCACATGGTCAAAGGGTTCCAGGGTGCGGCCGTCCAGGCGGCCAATGCCGCCTGTGAACGCCTGCACGGCCAGCATCAGGGGGAGTTCGGTCACGTCGGCGTGGGCGCGGCGGGGGGTGGGAATACCGCTGAGGGGATCGGTGCCCAGCAGGGCAATCTCGCGCTCGGTCAGCAGGCCGCTTGCCGCCAGGGCCTCCGGGCTGCCCAGCAGGCGCCGGGCCTCGGTGATGGGGGTGGTGGAGGCGAACACGCGCCCCAGCAGGGTGGTCAGCGGGGTGGCCAGCTGACGCCGCACGCTGGGCTCCTCGTCTTCCGGCACGTGCAACTGGGCCAGGGCCTCGGCCTCAATGGCGCGGCGCATCCCCGTGCGGTAGCCCTCCAGAGGGTCGGCGGCAAACACGTCGCGCAGCATGGCGGCCAGCTGCGGCTCTTCCAGGGTGAACGTTTGCGGCTCACGGCCACGCAGCGCAACCGTCTCACTCAGGCGCTGGCCGCGCAGGGCCGCATTAAACCTGTTCCAGAGGTGGGTGCGCACCACGTCCAGCATGCGGGCGTCCCCCAGCAGCTTGGCCCGTCTCCAGGCCAGCGCGCGGCGGGTGTTGTCGCGGTCGGTCAGCAGCAGGCTCAGCGTTCGGTCGGTGACTTCCAGCTTTTCCAGGCCCAGCAGCCCGGTGGCCCAGGCTTCGGGGGTGGTGACCACCACGCGCTCAATGCCCAGTTCCGGCAGAATCCGCGCGGCGTAGGTGGCCAGCACGCGGTTGGGCATCAGGACCATGCAGGCCTCGGGGCGGGCGCGGTGGGGGCCGCGGTCGGCGTTGGTCATCCAGGTCAGGCGGTGAAAGCCGATGGTGGTTTTCCCGGAGCCTGCCGCCCCCTGAATGATGACCGGCATCCCCGCGGGCGCCCGCATGGCCTCGTTCTGCTCGGGTTGCAGGGTTTCCACCACGTCGCGCATGCCCGCCGTGCTGCCTTCCTGCAAGCGGCGCAGCAGCACTTCCTCGCGTCCGCCCGTGTCGCCGCCCTGCTCGTCGTCGTACAGGTCGGTCACGCGCAGCAGCCCCTTGGCGTGGATGTCCAGCTGGCGGCGGCGCTTGATCACCCCCGCGCTGCCCTTGCGCGGCGTCCAGCCCAGCGCCTGCGAGTAGAACAGGCTGCCCACCTCGCTGTCCCAGCTGACCACCGAATGCGGGCCCTTCACGTCCCGGAAGCCATGCTTGCCGATGTACAGGGTCTGTTCGCGCCCGGCCACGCGGACTTTTAAGCTGCCAAAGTACGGCTGGTGCACATGCGGCGAGAGCAGGGCGGCAAATTCCTCGGCCTGGTCCCCCAGGATGATGCTGGTTTCCAGGTCGGCGCCCATCTGGCGGTCGCGGTCTTCCCAGAATTCAATCTGCCGCAGCATGGCGGCCACAGTGGAGGCGAGGTGCTGGCTTTCCAGTTCAAAATCCGGGTGGGTTTCCGGACGTGATTCCGCAACAGGCATAACGTACAGAATACGGGAGTGGGCCAATTTTGGGGTGACTTACCAGAGGCGGCGCACGCGGTAGCCGGTTTGGTCGTCCAGTCGTACAGGCTCTGTGAAGGTGCGTGTAGACAGCCGCTGGGGCGGGCCAGTTTCGGTCCAACGGGTGCGCTGCTCAGTTGTGACAGCGGCGAACCGGGGCACCCGACCTTTCTGAACATAGATGCTGCGATTGACAGTCATCTGAACGGCGCCCAAGTCATCGCCATCTGGTGTGCTGCTCGAAGCGGACATACCACCCCAGAGTTTGAGGTTGCCCTTGGACCAGCCAAAGAGGTCGAGGTCCAATCCGCTGTTCGGGCCGTCCCCACACCCCACGACCAGCGCAAACTCCCGCTGCCCGTTCAGATCTAGGTCGCGCAGGGTATAGCCCTGGTGCCAGCCGCAGATGTTCATATTCCCCTTGGGCTCAATCAGCCACGCCGAGGACGTACCGGAACTGAGCACCACCAGCGCAATGGGCGGCTCACTCCTGTACACGTCAAAGACGGTCAGACGTTCGGGCTGAGCGGACCGGAATGGCGCCACCAGACTGAACTGCACACCAATCAGACTGAGCCCCCCGAAATACTCGTATTGCTTCTTCAGCGCCTGCACTTCGGGTTTGCGGTTCAGGGCGGCGATCAGTGCCGACAGACCAGCCTTTTCCTGCGCCGTGAAGGTCTGCTTCACCTCGCCCTCGCGGTACAGCACCGGCCAGCGTTCCACCTCGGCGCGGGTGAGGGCAGCGGCAGAACCCAGCAGCAGCAGGGGCAAGAGGAGACGGCGCATGAGGTCAGCCTAGCTTGACCCCCTCCCCCGCCGTGCCGCAAACTTGGGAGGCGTTGAGCCGCAGGAGTAACGCGAGGGGCCCCCTACGAGCGAGCCTGAGACGGTGAGAGTCAGGCAGGGCGAGGCGCGCGTGAAAGGCAGCGGGGAGCAACACAGCACAAAAGTGCCTGCTTTGGGGCCGCAGACAGCGGCGGCAGGAACTGGGGTGGAACCGCGCGTGACTTCATGCGTCCCCAGACGGCGAGATGTCCGTCTGGGGACGTTTCGTTGGATGGAGGTCGAAGGGTCGAGGGACTAAGAGTCTAGGAAAAACATCCGTTCCGTCTTTCCTTAGACCCTTTGACTCCTCGACCCTTTGATCCTCCGAAGGAGCCACACATGCCCGCAACCTCGATGGAAGAACTCGTCAGCCTGTGCAAGCGCCGGGGCTTTATTTTTCAGGGCTCCGAGATTTACGGCGGCCTGCAGGGCTTCTACGACTACGGCCCGCTGGGCGTGGAGCTGAAAAACAACATCAAGGCCGCGTGGTGGCGCTCGAATGTCTATGAGCGCGACGACATGGAAGGCCTGGACGCCAGCATCATCATGCACCGGCAGGTGCTGCGCCACTCCGGTCACGAGGCCACCTTCAGCGACCCGATGGTGGACAACAAGAAGACGAACAAGCGCTACCGCCTGGACCATCTGGTGAAAGACCAGAAGGCCGATGTGGTGGCCAAGGTGGCCGAGGGCATTGGCGCCGACGCGGGCAACTTTCCAGCCGTGATTGCCGCGCTGAATGCCAACCCCGCACAGGCCAGTGAGGCCCTGCGGGCGGCCGGCGTGCGCGACCCCTTTTCTGGCGAGGTGGGCGAGTGGACCGAGCCCAAGCCGTTTAACATGATGTTCAAGACAACCATTGGCCCGGTGGCCGATGACGAGAGCTACGGCTACCTGCGCCCCGAAACTGCGCAGGGCATCTTTACCAACTTCAAGAACGTGGTGGATTCCACCAGCCGCCGCCTGCCGTTTGGCATCGCGCAGATCGGCAAGGCGTTTCGCAACGAAATCACGCCGCGCAACTTTATTTTCCGTGTGCGCGAGCTGGAGCAGATGGAAATCGAGTTCTTCTGCGCGCCCGGCACCGATGAAGAGTGGCACCAGCACTGGCTGGAAAAGCGCCTGAGCTGGTGGGAAGCCCAGGGCGTGCCCCGCAGCAAGATCGAGATTCTGGATGTGCCCAAAGAGGACCTGGCACACTACTCCAAGCGCACCTATGACCTGATGTACGACTACCCCACCCTGGGCCACGAGGAAATCGAGGGCATTGCCAACCGCGGCGACTACGACCTGGGCAGCCACACGAAAAACCAGGCCGAGCTGGGGCTGGTGTCCAAGGTCGAGGAAAACCTCGACTCGATCGCCAAGC
The DNA here is from genome assembly GCF_003028415.1 of Deinococcus arcticus. Taxonomy (NCBI): domain Bacteria; kingdom Thermotogati; phylum Deinococcota; class Deinococci; order Deinococcales; family Deinococcaceae; genus Deinococcus; species Deinococcus arcticus. Next base: position 102,130 of record NZ_PYSV01000007.1, on the reverse strand, counting down.
TGACCATTCCCCACCCAGAGACGAACAAGCCGGTCGTGCCCTTCGTGATTGAGCCCAGTGCCGGTGTGGACCGCGCGCTGCTGGCGGTGCTGAGCGAGGCGTTTACCAGAGAAATACTGGAGAACGGCAACGAGCGCATTGTGCTGAAGCTCCGGCCGCACCTCGCGCCCATCAAGGTGGCGGTTATTCCGCTGGCGCGCAACAAGCCCGAACTGGTGGAGCTGGCCCGCCGCATCAAGACGGACCTGCAAGGGCTGGGCCTGGGGCGCATTCTGCTCGAAGATAGCGGCAACATCGGCAAGGCGTACCGCCGCCACGACGAGGTGGGCACGCCCTACTGCGTGACCGTGGACTTTGACACCGTGGGCAAGGGCGAGGACCCCTCCCTGACCGACACCGTGACTGTGCGTGACCGCGACACGCTGGCCCAGGAACGGGTGAAGATTGCCGACCTGAGCACCCACCTGCAAGGAAAACTGCGGTGACCCTCCCCGAGGACCGCTTTCTGCCGGTGCTGAACAGCCTGGAACTGGCGGTGCTGGGCGTGTACGGCGAGCACCCGGACCTGACCGATGCCCAGGTGGACGCGGCCTACGAGGAACTGGCGCGGCGCTACCGGGCCGAGGCCACACACTTTCCCTTCAAGCCCGGCCACCTGGACGGCCTGCGCGCCGAGGTTCATGACGCCGCCCTGCGCCACCTGACCCTGATGCTGGACCACCTGGACACAGCCGACCGGCCCAGCGCCGAGGAGTTGCGCCAGTGCGTGAACCGCCTGCGGTCCAGCGTGAAGCGCTTCAGCCGTGAGGGCGGGCGCCAGGGCTACCTCAAGTTCATTGACCGTGAACTGAACAGCGAAGAAACGGACGAGTAGGAGAAGTCCGTCAAATCATGTCCCAATCCGGCCCCCGCCCCGCGCGGGGGTTCTTTATGCTGCGCAGAATGCTGGCGCCCTGGTCTGGTGTTGTGCTGCTCATCGTCTGCCCTCTCCTATGTCTGTGGGCGCTGCGGCGCCGCCGGGGGTGGCTGGCGGGCAGTGCGGGCGCGGCCTGTTTCACGGGACTGGCCTACCCCGCCCTGCTGCTGGGCGGCCCCAAGGCGCTGTGGTGGACCCGCCTGTACGGGTTGGAGCCGGGCAGCGGCTTTCCCGAGATCGGCCTGCTGGGCAACGCGCCCACGGTGCTGCCGGGGTTGGTGGGCCTGAGCGCAGGGCTCGCCCTGGTCTCCCTGTGGCGCGAGCGGTGGACGCTGGCGGCGGTCCCGCTGCTGGGCAGTGTCCTGGCCGCCCTTCAGTTCTGGGGATAGGCGCACCAAAGCCGGCTTTACTGCGGCGGGGACGCACGGAACTCTGCGCTCAGCAGGCCCCACAGAATTTGGGGGGTGGCCTGCGGGGGCAGGTGCCCCGTCATGACCAGCTGGGCCAGGCCATGCACTGCCGCCCACAGGCCCTGCGCCAGCACCTCGGGCTGGGCGGCGCGCAGGTCCCCGCTGGCATGGGCCTCGGCCAGAACCCGCGCCAGCAGCGCCTGATTGCGCTCAATCAGCGGCGTGAACGGGGAAACGGCGCCCGGCGGACACAGCTGCGGATCGAAGATCAGGGTAAAGGCGTGAGGCTGCTGCGCGGCGTAGGCCACGTAAGCCTCGCCCAGCGCCACCAGTTGCCGCAGCGGGGTGGGCTGGGCCGCCGCCGCCTGCTCCTGCGCGGTCACAAATTCGGTCATGCAGCCTTCACCCAGCGCCAGCAGGAGGGCGTGCCGGTCGCTGAAGTGGTGATAGGGCGCCGCGTGGCTCACCCCCGCATGCCGCGCCACCTCCCGCAGGCTCAGTTCGGCGGCGGGGCGCCCAGCCAGCAGAGCGCGGGCCGCGGCCAGCAGGCTCTGGCGCAGAAGGCCGTGGTGATAGGAACGGGCCGCTTGGCGCGAACTTGACATTGTCAACATTCTGCCGCACGCTGAAGGCAGGTCAAACTTGACACCGTCAAGATTCGCTGGCGGCACTCTGTGCGGCCCGGAGGCTCTATGTCCACCCTGGTCATCAACGCCCACCCCAACCCCGGCAGCTTCTGCCGCGCCCTGGCCGAACACTACGCCGAGGGCGCCCGCACCGCTGGCCCGGCCGACGTGATTCATCTGGCCGAGCTGACCTTTGACCCCATCCTGCACCGCAGCTATCAGGGCAGCCAGGCCCTGGAACCCGACCTGGAGCGGGTGCAGGCCCTGCTGCGCGGCTGCACCCACCTGTGCGTGGTCTATCCGGTCTGGTGGGGGGGGCCGCCCGCGCTGCTCAAAGGCTTTCTGGACCGCACCTTTCTGCCGGGCTTTGCCTTCCGGTACCGGGGGCGGGGGCTGCCCGAACAGCTGCTGCGGGGGCGCCGCGCGCGCGTGCTGGTCACCAGCGATTCGCCCCGCTGGTACCTGCACCTGACCGGCGACAGTGCCGTACGCAGCGTGAAAAACAGCACCCTGGCCTTCAGTGGCTTCCGGCCGGTGCAGGCCACCCGCCTGGGACCCGTGCGAACCAGCACCCCAGACCAGCGCGCCCGGTGGCTGGCCCAGGCGGGGCTGCTGGGCCAGCGCGACGGGCAGCGGGCCCGCCGGGAAGGAGCCCAGGGGACCGCCGCGCCCGCCTGAGGTCCAGGGGTTCTTCCGCCTTACTTCACCAGCGGGGCCAGCCAGCCGGTGATCCAGCGCGCCACCTGATCGCTGCGGGCCGCCGTGATGTCCAGGTGAGCCGCGCCCTTCAGGGTGTGGGTGGTCAGGCGGGCTTTGGTGGTGGCCGCAAAGGCGCGGTACTGGGCTTCCGTGACCACGCCCTCCCCGGCGGCAATTCCCAGCACCGGCAGGCTGAGGGTGTTCATGTGCCACACCGGCAGCGTCTTTTCAAAGGGTGTGGCGCGTGTGCCGGTGCGGGCGGCGGCCAGGTCCAGGGTCAGGCGCTGGGGAAAGTACCACTCGGCGTAGTCGCCCAGCGGGGTGATGTAGCGGCGCACAAAATCGGCGGCGTCAGTGGGCGCAGCAGGGTCAGACTGCCAGCCCACCGGCTGCCGGGTGTCTTTCGGACCGGCGATCCAGTGGCTGTCCCGACCACCCAGGGCCAGCGTGGCCAGGTTGGTGGCTTCTGTGGCGTTGGTGGCCTGGCCTGTCTTGAGGGCCATGAAGGGAATCAGGGCGTAGCGCTGTTCCAGTTGCGTCATGGCCGCTGCCAGGTTGGTGGCCGGGTACGGGGTCAGGCCGCCCCCGGGGGCCAGCCCGCCCGGATTCAGCAGGGCCAGCCGCGCCTGGGCCGCGCCCCGGCTGGCCAGGCGCGGGCTGAAGAACACGGCGTCCACATAGGGGGCCTGGGCCAGGCCGTCCAGGCCCGGCAGGGGGCCAATGGGGTTGCTGGCGCCCCGGCGGTAGGCCGCTTCGGTCATGGGCGCGCCGCTCAGCAGGCCCGGCAGCCCGTCCAGCATGACCAGGCCGCGCAGACCCTGCGCGCCGGGAACGCCGCCAAAGTTGTAGGCAGCGTACAGGCCACTCAGGACGCCGCCCATGGAATGCCCGCCCAGAACTACATTCGGCGTCAGGGCGCGCGCCGCCTGCACCGCCACCCGCCAGTCTTTCAGCGTGGTGTCCAGGCCCCAGTCCTTCATGTAGGCCACGCTCTGCGGCGCCCGCACCGGCAGGCCATTCTTGACCAGCCCGGCCAGGGCAGCAGGCCCCGCCTTCAGAATGGTGCTGTGGTCCTCCAGCAGGTTGCTGCGCCGGTCCACCGCCCAGACGGCCAGCGAGGGGTTCAGCGCCACGAGTTGCCGCGCCAGGCGGTCAAAACTGCCGGCCCCACCCAGAAAGCCGGGCATCAGCAGCAGCACAGCGCGCGGCTTGGCAGTGCCGTAGCGCACGGTGATGCTGGCATTCAACCCTGCCGGGGTCCCTGCCACCGGGGCGCCGCTCATCACCACGCGGGTGGCCGGCACAGCATTCAGCTGGGCCTCGGTGGGGGCGGCAGCGGCCAGGGAACCGGGCAACAGCGCCAGCGTCAGGGCAAGGAAACGGCGAACAGACATGGGCCCATGCTCCGCCGGGGCCAGGGGGCCAAACGTGCGCCGCGTCCCGATGCGTATTGGGACTTCGTGCAGCGCTTCTTCATGTGCCCGGCGAAGCGACCCCGGCCGCGCTACGCCAGTTCGAGGTGCAGTTGCCGGTTGCGCTCGTCCACATGCACCACGCGCGGCTGCAGGGTGCGCGCCTCTTCTTCCGTGAAGTTGCCGTACGCGGCGATAATCACCAGATCGCCGGGCTTCATCAGGTGGGCGGCGGCGCCGTTGATGCCAATCACACCGCTGCGGCGCGGGCCGCTGAGCGCATAGGTGCTCAGGCGGTTGCCATTGGTGATGTTGTAGATGTCCACGCGCTCATTGACCAGGATGTCGGCCGCGTCCAGCAGGTCCTGGTCAATCGTCACGCTGCCGACATAGTCCAGGTCGGCCTGCGTAACAGTCGCGCGGTGAATCTTGGCCCTGAACATGATGCGTTCCACAAAGCGGCATTGTACGCGTTTTGAGGGGCGGGACAGGGTGCGCCTTACTTTCCGCTCTCCCCGGCTCCGCTGGCCCCGCCACTTCCTTCTGTGGGCAGGGTGCCGTCCACGAAAACTGTTTTCTGGTCGGTGTAATGCACCTGCCCGGCCGGCGCGCCCCGGGGCCGCCACACGTGCTTGATGCGGGTGTAGTCCACCGGCACGTTGCTGCTGCCGCGCGCCTTGGAATGGGCGGCCGCCAGCCGGGCGGCGTACAGGATGTCCGGCAGGTCCAGGTCGCGCCCGCCCGAGCGCACGAGCACGTGGCTGCCCGGATACCCCTGGGCATGAAACCAGTGGTCCATGGACTTGCCCAGTCGGTGCGTGAGGGCCGCGTTTTCCTTGTTGTTGCGGCCCACCAGCGCCTCGAACCCACCGGGGGTGGTAAAGCGCGCGCCGTAGGGACTTCTCCCGGGCCGCCCGGCCTGCACCTGCACCGACAGCGTTTCCAGGGCTTCCAGTTCGGCGGTGTCCAGGGCGGCGAGGCGGGCCTCAGCCTCCTGCAATTCGGCGCGCAGGCCCGCTTCGCGGTCGGCCAGCCGCAGATACACCTCCTCGCGGCGCCGGGCGCGGGTATAGCGCTTCTCGGCGTTCTGCACCGCGCTCAGCATGGGTTCCAGGGCCACGGGCTGCTCGCCGCTCCCGTCGAAGGCCGGCAGTACGGCGCGCTCAGTCCCCGCCGGAATGGTGTGGGCGTAGGCCATCAGCAGGTCGGCCTCGGCGCGGTCGCGGGCGGCGTCGTCCAGGCCGGCCTCGGCGCGCGCCACATCGGACAGCTGGTTGCGCAGCAGGGTCAGGCGCTTGTCCAGCGGTTCGCGCAGGGCCTTGCGCAGGGCCGCCGCCTTTTCGCCGCGCGCCGCTGCCCGCGCGCCGCCGTGCAGCACCCCCTCGCTCACGGTGGGGTCCTGCACCAGTTCGCGCAGGGCGCGGAGCACCTGCGGCCAGCGCTCGCCCGGCGCCTCGGCCGGGTCCAGCGCGGCCCGCCGGGCCAGTTCCGCGCCCAGCAGCGGGCCCAGGCCGTCCAGCCGCTCGCGCCAGCGGCCAATGGGCAGGGCGGCCAGCTTCCCGGCTTCCTCTTCGGTCAGGGTGCGGGGGTCCAGCTTGTCGTAGGGCGGCGGCGGGGTGTAACGCCCGCCTGTGCGCACGGTGCGGAAGCGGTTGCGGCTGCCGGTAATTTCCCGCGCGGCCATCACGATGCGCCCAGCAAAGCCTTCGCCCTCATCCAGCACCAGCAGGTTGGCGTTGCGGCCTGTGACCTCGAACACCAGCCGGGTGGGCGCCTGGTCCACGAAGCCCGCCTCGCCGCTCAGGTGCAGGGCAATCACGCGGTCGAGCTTCAGTTGCTCGGCCCGCAGCAACTCGCCGCGCACCCGCGCCACCAGAAAGCGCTGGAAGGGATTGTGGGGCTCGCCGCGCAGGCGCTCGCGCGACAGAAACACCACTGGCGTGGGCGGCCGGTAGCTGAGCACCAGATTGCGCCGGCCGTCCAGCCCGGGGCCGTCCAGCAGCAGTGCAGCGGTGGTCTCGTCGGGAAAGGCCCAGCCCAGCGTGCGCAGCGGCAGCGCCGGGCCCAGATCGCGCAGCACCCGCGCGAGCATCAGCCCTTCCACAGGCGGCCTCCAGGGGGGTGGGGAGCGGTCATCGGGGCATGGTAGCAGCGCACGCCGGCTGATGGTCTATGGCAAATGGCAGATGGCGGGTCCTCCCCAGCCACCTGCCATTTGCTTTCAGCCATCTGCCGGCTTTACCAGAAGTTGCCCAACCGGAAGTAGAACTTACCCTGGCCCGTCTGGGGGCTGAAGCCGTAGTCGAAGCGCAGGCTGGGCAGCAGGGTGCCGCCAATGCCCAGGTTCAGCTGCACGCCCGCGCCCACGCCGTACTTCAGGTTGGGGGTGGGGTTGGCGCTGCCGCCCCAGGCGCTGCCGGCGTCGGCAAAGACCACGCCGTACAGGCCCTGGGCAATGCCCGCCTTCAGGCCAAAGTCATAGCGGTATTCGGCGCTGGCCGTCAGGTAGTTGGGGCCGAACAGTTCACCGTCAGCGAGGCCGCGAATCTGGCGCGAGGTGTTCACGCTGCCGCCGCCCACGCTGTAGCCGGTGCCCACGGGCGCGGTGCCCAGGCCCAGGGTGGTGCCGGCGTTGGCGCGCACGGCGAACACCTGCTGCTTGTTGGTCACACCCAGGTTCTTTTCCAGGGTGCGGCCAAAGCCGAAGTAGGTGCTGGCCCCGCCCTGCACCTCGGTCCAGCGCACACCCACGTTGTTCTGGTTGCCAAAGCGGTAGTTCACGCCCAGGTTGGCGCGCACGCCGCTGCCGGGAAAGTCGCCGTTGTCGGTAGAATCGTAGTTCAGGCCCGCGCTCACGCCGCTGATCAGGGAGTTCGTGGGCACCAGGCCCCTGACGTCACCCTCGGCAAAGGTGCGGCTCTGGTCGGCGCCGCTGGCGTCCTTGTAGGTCACCGTGTTCTTGTCGTCTTTCTGCAGCGGCTCCAGGTAGTAGGTGTTGTAGCCCACGCCAAAGCCCACGGTGGCGAACAGGTTCCTGGCGAGGTTGCGCCCGGCGCTCACGCTGAAGCTGGTGGTGCGGGTGGTGTAGTCCCAGCCGGTGTCGGTGCTCGCCGGGGTGTCGGTGGGCCTGGTAAAGAGCGGCTGGTTGCCCGTCACGCCGGTGCCCAAGTTCACCGACAGACTGGTGGGGGTCTTGCGGAAGTCCAGGAAATCCAGGTCCAGCCAGGGAATGGTGTAGGCCACGTTGCCCACCAGATTCTGGCCAGCCTCGTTCTGCTGGCCGCCCACGGTGGCCGTGAAGTTGTGGCCCAGGCCGAACACGTTGTTGTTCGTGTATCCGGCCTCGCCGCCAAAGCCACCGGCAAACGAATCGTAGGTCAGCGCGAGGTTCACCGGAATACCGCTGGTGGTTTCGGCCACGCCCAGCACGTAGGTGATGTTCTCGGGGTTGGCGGGGTCAGAGCGCACCTGCTCGCTGACCACGCGCACGAAGCCCAGGCGGGCAATGCGGCCCAGCGCAGCGTTCAGTTCCTCGCGGTTAAAGGCGCGCCCGGGCTCAGGCAGTTCGCGCAGAATGACGCGGTCCACCGTCTTGTGCTGGCCCTGCCACTGCAGCTCGTAGCCCGCCACCCGCACCTCGCGGATATTGAAGGTCAGCGCGCCGTTTTCAAAGGTGATGGCGTCGCGGGTGCTGATTTCATAGCCGGCCTTGCGGTAGGCGTCGCGCAGCGCGAAGAAGTCGTCCTGCGCCAGCTGGGGGCTGTACACGTCGCCCACCTTGGTTTTCACGGCCGAGAGCAGCGTGGCGGTGGGCACCAGGGTGTTGCCCTGCACCGCAATGGTCTTGACCGGGCCACTGGCCACGCCCGCCGAGCCGAACAGCACCGTCACCTGCGCCGGGTTCTGGGGGTTGGGGCGCAGGGCAAAGCCCACGGGCTGGCCGGTCTGGTTGGCCAGGGTGCGCACGTCGGCCTGCAGGCGCTCCAGCGAGATGGGCTGCCCGGGACGGGTCTGCAGCGTCACCTGGGGGTTTTGCAGGTCGCTCAGGTCCACGGCCGCCACCTGCCCTTCAATCACGCGCACCTTCAGCACGCCGCCCTCCAGGGCCGTGGTCTGGGTGTTCACGCCGGCCTGCAGGTACCCGGCCTCGTCGTACGCCTGCTGCAGCCCCTGCACGGCCGCGTAATAGGCTTCCGGGGTAAAGCGCCGGGCGTCGTACAGCGGCTTGAAGAGGTTGGTCACCGTGCTGGCGGGCAGCAGGGTCACGCCTTCGACCTCCACGCGGGTAATGGGCGCAGTCTCGTCCACCACAAAGTTCACGGTGACCGTGCCGTCGGCTCCGGTCTTCACGTCGCTGCTGATACTGGGGGCAAAGGGGTAGCCCTCGCCCTGGTAGTTGCTGGCCAGGGCCTCCTTGGCTTCCTCAATGCGCACATTGTTCAGCGTGGCGCCGGGGGCGATGTTCAGCAGGTCCGCCACGCTCTTTTTAAAGCCGTCAGCAGGGAGGAAGGTCAGGCCCGTGACCGTCACGTCCTTGATGGTGGGGTTGGGCGCCACGGTAATCACCAGGGTGTCGCGCCCCGAGACGCTGCGCAGTTCGGCCACAGCGGTCTTGAAGTAGCCGCTGGCCAGCACTTCCTGTTCCACCTGACGGAGGTTCACGCTGGACAGCGGCGCGCCGGCCTGCACCGAGAGGGTGGCGCGCAGGAAATTGGTCAGCAGGTCGCTGGTGCCAACCACCGTGACTTCCTGCACCGTGCCGGCCGTCTGGGCAACGGCGGGCGCGGCGAGGACAACAGTCAGGGCAAGGGTAAGGGGGTGTCGCATGCTTCTCCTAGTGTCGCACAGGCTCCTGAAATCGCCCCCGGCCCTGTGGCAGGCGGGGGCAGGCGCGGCGAGTCCTGCCCACACTTGCGACTTCGGCTCTGAGAAGGGTGAAGATTGGGTGCAGCTGCGCCCGGCTCAGGCTGGGCGGGCCTGGGGCGCGCGGCGCTTGAGCCTGCCGGCAGCGTGGGTGAGAATAGGCGCGTGAGTGCTCACCAACCCTTCGGGCTTGTGCCCTGTCTGCCACGCCGGGACCGGCCATGAGCCTGCCAGAGGTGCTGTCCAGCATCCGCGCCGCCGAGGCCCGGGCGGGGCGTGTGCCCGGCAGCGCCCGGCTGGTCGCCGTGACCAAGGGGCAGAGCCTGGAGGCCATTGACCGCTGCGTGCTCGCCCACGGCGCCTTTCCGCTGGGCGAGGGCCGCGCCCAGGAACTGCGCGACAAGGCCGCCCTGCGCCCCGGGCAGGAATGGCATTACCTGGGGCCGCTGCAGCGCAACAAGGTCAAGTACCTGCGCCCCGTCGCTCTGGTCCACAGCCTGGAAGCCGTGTGGCAGGCCGAGGCCATCGCCCAGGCGGCCCAGGGCTGGGGCCGGGCGCCCGGGGTGCTGCTGCAGGTGCACAATGGAGAAGCCCAGAAGCACGGCATAGACGCAGGCGCGCTGTCCGGCACGCTGCGCGAGGTGCAGGCCACCGGGCTGAGCGTGCGCGGCCTGATGGTGATGGCGCCCGATCTGGACGGCGACCCGGCGCGTGAGGAGCGGCTGCTGGCCCTCTTTACAGACACGGCGCGGCGCGCGCACGATCTGGGTCTGTCAGAGTTGAGTATGGGCATGAGCGGGGACTACCCGCTGGCCGTGCACGCCGGAGCCACCCTGGTGCGGGTGGGAAGGAGTTTGTTCTCGTGAAATTCACCCCCCTTGACGTGCGCCACCAGGAGTTTCCCAGCCGGCTGGGCGCCTATGACCGCGCCGCCGTGCGCGGCTTCCTGAACGACCTGTCCGATGACCTGGAAACCCTGCTGCACGAACAGCAGGCCCTGCGCGAGCAGGTGCAGACCCTGCAGCGCCAGCTGGACGAGCAGCGCCAGAATGAGGACGAGATTCGCCGCGCGGTGGTGGCGGCCGAGCGCATCTCGCACGAACTGCGCGAGAACGCCGTGCGCGAGGCCGACCTGATGGTGACGCAGGCCCGCACCCAGCGCGACGCGCTGGACGCAGAGACGCAGGCGCGGCGCGAGGCCCTGGAAGCCACCCACCACGCGCGCATGGCGGAGCTGGAGCAGAGCGCAGTGACCCGCGCCGCCGAACTGGAACGCGCCCACCACGACCTCAGCGCCAGCCGCGAGCGCGCCCAGGCCGAGCGCGTGGCCGGGCTGGAGCGGGCCTTTAGCGAGCGCCACGCCGAACTGACGGCCCGCCTGACCGGCGCACGGCAGGAATACGCGCAGTTCCTGAGCGCCTACCGCGCCCTGGTGGGCTCGTTTGCCGAACTGGCGGCGCGGCATGGCCCCCCCGAGGACAGCCCGCTGCCCCTGGGCACCCTGCCAGCGGCCCCGGGCAGCGCGGCGGGCCCGGCGCCGGGCCGCCCGGCTGCCACGCCACCCGCGCCCACAGAAGCCGCCGATGCCCAGGCGGCCCGGCGCGCCGCTGTGGCGGCGGGCGTGGCCCTGCTCACCCGCCTCTCGCCCGACAGCCCCGAGGAACAGCGCCCCGTGCGGGTGGAAGGGCAGCAGTTCCTTTGAGCGCCCCGCCGGCCCACGCGGACTTGCCGGCCTTCACCCTGCCGCTGGAGGACCCGGCCTTCCTGCGTGACCCCTACCCGCTGCTGGCCGAGTTGCGCGCCCGGTGGCCCGCCTTCTACGACCCTGGCATGCGGCGCGTGGTGCTCACCCGCCACGCCGAGATCTCGGCGGCGCTGCGCGACCGGAGACTGGGCCGCAGCGCCCTGCACCGCTACTCGCGCGATGAACTGGGCTGGCCACCCCCCGATCCCCGGCAGGCCAGCTTCGACGCCTTCAACAGCAACCACCTGCTGGATTCCGAGCCGCCCAAGCACACCCGGCTGCGCTCGCTGGTGGGGCTGGCGTTCACGCCCCGGCGGGTGGACGCGCTGCAGGGCCGCATCGAGGCCATTCTGGAGGCGCAGTTGCGTGGCCTGGGCGCGGCGGGGCCCTTTGATCTGGTGGCCGACTACGCCGAGCCGCTGCCGGTGACCGTGATTGCCGAGCTGCTGGGCGTGCCGGAGGGGCAGCGCCGTGGGCTGCGGCCCTGGTCAGCCGCGATTGTCAAGCTGTACGAACCGGCTCCCACCGCCGCCGATCAGGCCGAGGCCGAACGCGCGGTGCTGGAGTTCAGCGCCCTGCTGCGCGAGCTGGTGGCCGCCCGGCGCGCGCAGCCGCAGGACGACCTGATCACGGCACTGGTGCAGGCTGAACAGGAAGGCGACCGCCTGACCGAGCAGGAACTCGTTGACACCTGCATTCTGCTGCTGAACGCCGGGCACGAGGCCAGTGTGAACGGGCTGTCGGCGGGGGTGCTGGCCCTGCTGCGCCAGCGCGAGCACTGGGACACGCTGGTGGCCGCCGCCCACGCGCCGGACAGCCTGCCCGTCTTCCGAAAGGCGGTAGAGGAACTGCTGCGCTTTGACACGCCGCTGCCCCTGTTCGAGCGCATTGTGCTCGACCCCCTCACGCTGGCCGGCGCGGACCTGAAACCTGGGGACCGGGTGGCCCTGCTGTATGCCAGCGCCAACCGCGATCCGGCCAGATTCGAGGCCCCCGACGACCTGCGTCTGACCCGCGACCCCAACCCGCACCTGACCTTTGGCCTGGGCATTCACTACTGCCTGGGCGCCCCGCTGGCCCGGCTGGAACTGGCCCTGAGCCTGCGCGCCCTGTGCCGCGCCCTGCCGGGGCTGCGTCTGGCGGACCCCCATGAGCCGGGCCAGTACACCGGCGGCTTCGTGATTCGCGGGCTGGCGCGGCTGGACGTGCAGGCCGGGTGAACCCCGGCGCCCCGCCCACCCCCGCCGACCTGGCCCCGCACTGGCCGCTGGGGGCAGGGGCACAGCTGCAGGCCCTAGCGGGCGGCAGCATCAATGGGGCCTACCGCGTGCAGGCGCCACAGGGCTCCTTTCATCTGCGCCTTTACCGTGACCCCCGCCCGGAGCGGGCCCTGCGCGAGCACTGCGCCATAGAGGTGGCCCGCGCCGCTGGCGTGCCCACCCCGGCACCACTGCCCACACGGCAGGGCGGTCCCCTGGCCCAGTTGCCCCAGGGCTGGGCGGCCCTGTTCGAGGTGGCCCCCGGTCAGCCTGTGCCCCGCCACGCCCTGACCCCGGCCCACGCAGCGGCGCTGGGGACTTTCCTGGCGCAACTCCATGAGCAGTTGCCCGTCAGCGTGCCCTTCGAGGTGCCGGCGCTGGCCGCGCCCGCTGCGGTGGCCCTCACGATTGAGCGGCTGGACGCCGTTCGCGCAGCCATCGAGGCGCGGCCAGCGCCGGACGAGGTGGACCGCTGGGCCCTGGCCCGCACCCGGCAGCGGCTGGCCCACCTGCACACCGGGCCCCGGCTGGACACCGTACCCAACCTGCCGAGCCGCTTTGTGCATGGTGATTATCACGACGGCAACGTGTTTTTTCGGGAACAGCAGCCCGTGGCCCTGACCGACTGGGAGCAAACCCGGCTGGCCCCCCGCGCCTGGGAGGTGGTGCGCACCCTGCACCTGAGCCTGGGGTTGAGCGCGACCCTGTGCCGCCCCTTCCTGGCCGGCTACCGCACGCGTCTGGCGCTGCCCGGGGATGAACTGCAGGCTGGGGCCGACCTGTACGCCACCCTGCAGGAGCGCAATGTGTGGACTTTCGAGACCGTGTACCTGAAAGGCAATCCGGGGCCCCGCCGGTTTATTCGTCCGCCGCCCTACGTGCCTTTTGAGGTGGCCTGGGCGAGGGCCGGGCTGCGCTGAAGGGCCTGCCACCATACCGGGGCCAGTTCGCCCTGTGCCGCTTCAGCCTGCGCCTGGGTGGACTGCCCCAGCACCTGCAAGGCCAGCACCCGCGCCGGGCTGCGCGGCGCGCTGCGGTCCAGGGCTTTCTGGGCGGTGGCCTGGGCCTTGCGGGGGTTTAAGCGGGCCTGCACGCAGGCCAGCACGGCCAGCAGGTGGGAGTCAGCCGGCTGGGCACTCAGCTCGGCCACCTTCAGCCCCTCGGCCAGGGTGCGCAGCGGGGCGTGGGGCGAGGGCACCTGCGCGTACTCCTGCTCGGCCAGCAGAATGACCGCCGCCACCAGCGCCGCGCTGTCGCCTGCCGCTCTGGCCAGGGCGCGGGCTTCCCGGGCGGTCTCTGGGGCGGTGGGCTGGCCCAGCTGGTGCTCGGCGCGCGCCCGCAGCACCTGTACCCGGGGCCCGCCGGGCAGGGGTCGCAGGTCGTTCAGGGCCCCGCAGGCCTCGCCCAGCCGCAGGGCCGCCGCCGCGCGCACCAGGGGATCGGCCGCCCAGGCCAGCGCCACCCGGGGCCGCCCCAGGCTCAGGGCCAACGCGGCGGCCCCGGCCTGCTGTGGGGGCGCCAGCCCCTTATACAGCGTGACCGCCGCCTGGGGATCGTCCTGCAGGGCGGCGGTCAAGAGCGCGAGCGGGTCCGTCATGGCCGCCACTATGCCAAGTTTCTGGGGTGCAGTGCTGCGGGGTCCTGGCACCAGTCCAGGTGGCCGCTTGGCGGGGCCGAGCCACAAGCCAGGCGCCGCTTCTGCGCCTCTCCCGGCAGGCCCCAGCCTTACGCGCTCAGTGCCAGATCCAGGCCCAGGAAGCGCCACAGCGAACGGCGGGGCACGCGCAGGCCACTGGGGTGCTCCACGGCTCCCAGGCGCCCGTCTCTGATCCAGCGGCGCACGGTGCGTTCGTGGGTTCCGGTAAAGTCAGCAACCTCGCTGACCTTGAGGAGCTTGGGCATGTTCTGGTACTGGTCGGATAAGGTCACGCATTGCCTCCTTAAACGCAGCGGGGCTGCACAGAGGCAGCCCCACCTTTACACTCAGTTTTCACGGCACCGGACTGCTTTTGCAGCGCCACATGGCCTCCCCACACGCCACCCGGCCCACCGCAGAGGCGCGGCCCGGAGGGAAGGAGAGAGGCAAGGCGGTTCAACTTGCGAGCAAGGTACCACACCCCCTGTCAACGCCGGGTCAGGGTTGCCTTGCCCTTTTCTTGAGCCGCCTGCGGAGCGCCGGTGCCACGGCGTCCGGCAGGCGTGGGCGGCCACCCGGCGCGGTGCTTTACAGTCAGCCGGATGAGTCTGCTTGACCAACTGTCCGGGACGCTGGTGAATGTGGGAACGGTGCTGGCGGGCACCGCCCTGGGCCTGCTGGTGGGGCACCGCCTCCCCGAGCGCACCCAGCGCACCCTGCTGCAAACCCTGAGTCTGGTCACGCTGTTTCTCGGCCTGGACATGGCCGCTTCACTCAACCGCGTCAGCGGGGGCGCGGTCCCCGGGGTCATTCTGGCGCTGATCAGCCTCGCTGCCGGGGCCGTGCTGGGCGAGGCGCTGGGCATTGAGGAGCGACTGGAAGGACTGGGCGAGCGCCTCAAACGGCGCTTTCGGGGCGGCGGGCGCTTCACTGAGGGGTTTGTGGCCGCCAGCCTGCTGTTCTGCATTGGGCCCATGACCGTGGTGGGCGGCCTGCAAAACGGCCTGACCGGCGACGCTTCCACGTACATTCTGAAAAGCACGCTGGACGGCATTGCGGCGCTGGCGCTGGCCGGAGCCTACGGCATAGGTGTGGGCTTCAGCGCCCTGACGGTGCTGCTGCTGCAGGGCGGCATCAGCCTGGCTGCAGGGGCGCTGGCGGGCAGCCTGCTGGGCGGCGCCGACCCGGAAAGCCTGAAGACGAACCCGGCCGTGCTGCTGATCACGGGCACTGGCGGCGTCACCATTGTGGGCATCAGCTGGAACCTGATGCTCGCTGGCCTGGGGATCGAGGACCGCCGCGTGCGGGTGGGCAGTCTGCTCCCGGCGCTACTGCTTGCCCCGCTGGCTCTGTGGCTGAGCCGCCTGCTGGCCTGAGGGCCAGGGCCTCATGGCGGGCCACAGGATGGCGGCTGGCCTTGAGGCGAACTTGAAGCAGACTTGAGAAACCCTTGTGGGAGGCCTTTTTTTCAGCCGCCGGTCAGTTTGGCGTCTTACGGTGACCCCATTCAAGGAGGCACCATGAACCTGAAACGCATGACCACCATCAGCACACTGCTGGGCCTGAGCCTCGCTGCCGCCAGCCCCGCCAAGATCACGGCGCAGAGCATCATCGTCAACCCGGTGGAAACCAAGTTGAATGTAGACGTCTGGGTGAACAAGGACCCGGGCGGCCAGGGCAATCCCGTGTACCGCAAGGGCGAACGCCTGAGTGTGGGCCTGAAAACGAACCAGGACGCCTATGTGTACCTGTTCAACGTGAATGCCAACGGGACCGTGGATCTGTTCTTTCCCAACAATTACGAGGAAAGCAATTTCGTAAAGGCGGGGGTCACGCGTGTGTTTCCGCCCCAGGGCGCCAAATACACCTTCACGGTGGGCGGCCCCAACGGCCAGGACCGGCTGCTGGCGCTGGCCAGCAAGCGCGAACTGGACCTGAATGACATTGCCCGCTTTGCCCAGGGCCAGGGCTTTGCCGAAGTGCGCGTGAAGGGGCAGGAGAATCTGGCCCGCGCCCTGAGCATTGTGGTGAACCCGCTTCCGGCCGAGAGCTGGACCACCGACGTGGTGACGTTCCGGGTGGGCGGCACGCCCGTGACCCCTGCCCCGGCGCAGGGCGGCGCCAGCGGTACCGTGACCATCAACCCTGGCCAGGGCCAGCCGGCGCAGCCTCAACCCCAGCCCAGCCAGCCGCAGCCCACCCCCACCACCAGCATTGACCCGGGTGAAAAACGCGATGGCAGCCGCGATCAGGCCATGGTGGACGCCTACGCCCGCCTGAAGGGTGACGAGAGCCTGGGCGCCGCCACCACCTACGCGGTCCCCTGGGGCGACGGCTGGTGGCAGAAGTTCCGGGGTGTGGGTGCCTACGGCGACGCCGTGCTGCTTCACGCCAATGGTTCCAGCCGGGCCTACGCGGTTCACGGCATGTTGCTGGAGCGGTATCTGGCCCTGGCCCGGGCCGAGAATGACGCGGCGCGGCCCCCCAGCCGCCTGGGCTGGGCGGCTGGCGACGAGAAGGTGATTCCGCGCAACACCTACGGCACCAGCGGCCTGTACGGCTTTTTCCAGAATGGCGCGCTGTACGGCACCGAGAAATACGGCACCTTCTGGCTGACCGGCGACGTGCTGAAAACCTACCAGGGTCTGGGCGGCAGCGGCTCTTTCCTGGGCTTTCCCACCCGCGACCAGTACCAGATTGGTGGGGCCTGGGCAGCCGATTTTGAAGGCGGCACCATCCGTACCGTGAACGGCGTACCAAAGGTGTACCGCAAGTAATCCAGACTTCGGCCCCAGCGCCTGCAAAAGCGGTTCAGTCCGAGCGAGACCAGCAGAAACTCCACGCCCGGAAGCCGTACAAATCCTCCTCTCCCCTGCCCCGGCCTGTGCGCCGGGGTTTTCGTGTGGTGGCACGGATGGGCCGCAGTGAACCAGCACACGTCTGGGGTTGGTCAGGTCCCTGAACACGGGCAGCAGGTCTGAACAGGAGGAGCGTTCATACGGACTGCCGTCCATTTCCGTACCATCCGGGAAAGAGCCGGATGTTCCGCTCCTACGGAGCCTTTCAGGTTCAATTCCCGGAACTCCGTCTTTTTCCTTCTCCCTCTGGTCGGAAAAATTCCGTAACGTGTTACGGAATTTTTCGGAATCCGTATCAGACGTGGCCATAGATGGAACTGTGGCCCTCAGGCTGACGAAGCATGAGGCCGGAGATGAGCTGTGCTGGGCGGCCATTCAGCCGCTCATCAGGCCCGGCGGGTACACTGCCTTGACCGTAGAGGTTAAGACCACTCCCACCCTCCTCGCCGCTGGGTTCCGGCCCAGCACTGGCTTCTCCCGCCCTCCCCACCGCAGTGTGCGCGGTGGTCTGCGGGTTTCAATCGGCCCCAGGTGTCGCTGGCCCCGCACCTGCCCCCCTCGCCTCTCCACGCTCTGGTTTTTCAGCATGACGCCGCGCCCCTGGCCAGGGCGCGGTGTCATGTCGTGCGCCTGTGGAACAGGGCTGTGCAGCGCCCGGCCGGGCCAGCTGTCCGTGGGCTTATGGGGAAGCGGGGTCCCAGGCTTCCTGCTGTGCCCGCACCGCCTGAAAGGTCTGGCGCAGCAGGCGGGCGGCCTCGCGGGCGCGCACGCCCCCGGTGATGCGGGGGCTGTGCCCCCAGTGGGCGGCCAGCAGGTCGCTGACCCCTCCCAGGGCTCCGGCTTTGGGGTTGGACGCGCCGTAGACCATGTGCTCCACGCGGGCCTCCAGCGCCGCGCCCAGGCACATGGGGCATGGCTCCAGGGTCACGACCAGGGTGCAGCCTGTCAGATACGGCGTGCCCAGCGTGCGCGCGGCGTCCCGCAGCGCAGCCAGTTCGGCGTGGCGGGTCATGTCGCCGTGTTCGCGGCTGGCGTTGCGGCCCCGGCCCACCACAGCGCCGTCCGGGCCCAGCACCACCGCGCCCACCGGCACCTCGCCGGCCTGCGCCGCCTGCCGGGCCAGCGCCAGCGCCTCGCCCATGGCGGCGTGCAGAGGGTCGGGCGGCACCTGGGCAGCCGCCTGCGCGCCCAGCCCCCACACCGGCGGCTGCAGCCCCACCCACTCCACGCCCCGCTCAGACACCAGCAGCGGCACCCGGTCGCGGGCCTCGCGTGGAATCTTGCGGTCAGTCAGCACATCGCTGAGCAGGCGCGTGCCGCCCGGCAGCACCATCCGGTCCCCCGGCTGCCGGGTGCGCCGTGTCCAGCCTGGGGGCAGGGCAAAAGCCGGTTCAGGGAAGGTGGGGGGCTGCAGATACAGGTGCCCCCCCGTCACGGTCACGGGGTGGGCGCCGGGCAGCGTGAGGTGCGCGGTGTCGCCGGCCCCCAGCGCCCCGGCCAGGGCGTCCAGGTGCCCGGTATGCACGTCCAGCCCGGCGGCCCGTACCTGGGCGCGCACCCAGCGGCGCAGCACGGCGGGCGGCTGGCCCTGCAGGGGCGTGTGGGCCCTCAGGCGCGCGGCCTGGGCCCGCAGCGCCTCGTCATCCTGCGCCTGATGGCAGGCCACGCGGGCCAGCGTCTCTTCCAGGGCGGGAAAGCGGGCACTCAGGACCGGCATGGCCTCGCGGCGCAGCCAGGCGCGGGCATAGGTGGGGTCGGCGTTGGTGGGGTCCTCGCGCCAGTCCTGGCTCAGGGCGCGCAGGAAGGTTTCAATGTCGGCCCGGGGCACGGCCAGCCAGGGGCGGACCACGCGGCCCCGCATAGGGGGAATGCCGCGCAGCACGGCTTCACCGCGCAGCAGGGCCAGCAGGACTGTCTCGGCCTGGTCGCGGCGGGTGTGGGCGGTCAGGATGGCCTGTGCACCGCGCCGCCTGGCCACGCGACCCAGCAGGTCGTAGCGCAGGCGCCGGGCGGCATCTTCCACGTTCCAGCCGCGCTTCCGGGCCACCGCCGCCACGTCGACGCGCACACTTTCAAAGGGCAGCTCCAGCGCAGCGGCCAGTTCGCGCACCCACGCGGCGTCCTGCGCCGAATCGGGCCGCAGGGCGTGGTCCAGGTGGGCCACCACCGGGCGCGCGTCCACTGCCACCAGGGCGCGCAGCAGCGCCACGCTGTCGGCCCCGCCGGACACGCCCACCACCACCGGCTGCCCGGCAAAGGGGCGAAGAGGGGCAAGCAGGGACTTCACCCGCGCATTCTACGAAGCGGCGCCCGGCGCGGCCGGCCCGCCGTGTGGTCTAGACTCCGCCCATGACCCTCCGTGTTGGTCAGTCCGCCCCCGACTTCACCCGCCGCAGCGACGATGGCCGCGAGATCAGCCTGGACGCGCTGCGGGGCAGGTGGACCGTGCTGTATTTCTATCCCCGCGCAGGCTCGGCCGGCTGCTCCATAGAGGCCCAGCGCTTTGAAGCTGCCCTGCCCGAGTTCGAGCGCCTGGGCGCGCAGGTGATTGGCGTCAGCACCGACACCGAGGCGAAGCAGGCGGCCTTCCGCGACAGCTGCTCGCTGAGTTACCCCCTGCTCCCCGACAGCGACCGCAGCCTGTGCCGCGCCTACGGCGTGATGGGCGGGCTGGGCGGCCTGCTGAACATGGCCGCCCGCGCCACCTTTCTGATTGACCCGCAGGGCACGGTGGCCTGGACCCACCGCAGCGCCAACCCCATGAGCCACGTGACCGGCGCCCTGAAGGCACTGGAACAGCACCAGCAACCGTGAGAGCTGGGAGGTACTCGCCACTCTGTCCTACACTCGGCGGGTGACACCTCCCGTCCTTTCTGCCGCCCGGCTCCGGGGTCTGGCGCTGGCTTTACTTGGCTTGGGCAACGTGGCCGCTGCCCAGATCCTCCTGACCGGCACCGTCAAAGACCAGTCTGAAGACACTGACGAGGCCCTGATTTCCGTGCCGTGGCGGGGCGGCGCCGGTCAGGTGGAGGGCTGGGTGGCCAGCAGCGCAGGCGTAAGCAAGGTCATTGTGAGCACCCCCATGAGCGCTGACGGCCGGTTCAGCCTGAAGCTGCCCGCCACTCTGGAAGCCAGCCTGTTGCCCCCAGCGGGCCAGTCACCCCTGCCCACCTCCTGGGCGGCCCCGCACCCGGCGGCCACCTGCGCCGGCGCCGTCAAGATCAGCGATCCGGGCGCGCGCGTGGTGCAGCTGGGCCTGAATGTCAGGGCGCGCACCAGCGGCAACATCTTGCCGGTGCTCAGCAGCGGCCACTACGATGAAGCCCAGGCCACGGGCCACACCCGCACTCAGCAGGGTCTGGTGTATTACGCCGAGCGCTCCGTTCAGATCAGCGGCACCCAGGTCTGCCAGTGGACCGAGGGCGGCTTTCTCAACAAGATGACCTACGTGGCCGCTGCCCAGCTGGCGCAGGGCTGGACTCGCCTGACCCTGGACAGCACCACTGTTTCCAGGCAGAGCGGCGTGGAGATCACGTTCCGCCTGACGGGCGGCGCCCTGCCTACAAACGACTGGACCCTGCTGCCGGACGCCGCTCTGCCCTAAGACAGAGAACGTGGCGTGTGGTGGGGACAACCCCAGACCACACGCCACGTTCCACAGCGGGCGCGCCTTATACGGATTCCGTCCATTTCCGTAACATCCGGGAAAGAGCCGGATGTTCCGCTCCTACGGAGCCTTTCAGGTCCAATTCCCGGAAATCCGTATTTTTCCCTTCTTCCGCTGGTCGGAAAAATTCCGTAACACGTTACGGAACTTTTCGGAACCCGTCTTACTTCAGTTCTCTCAGCGTCTCGCGCATGATCTCCAGGCCCGTTTTCGCTTCTTCCTTCGTCAGAATCAGGGGCGGGCTGATGCGAATGACGGCCTCGCCGCAGTCCAGGTTCAGCAGGCCCTTCTCGAACATCGCCATGCTGGCGCGGTCACGCAGGGCGCCGTCGGGGCGGCCGTCGGGCGTCACGAACTCCAGGCCGATGAACAGGCCCCGGCCGCGCACGTCGCCCAGGAAGGGAAATTCGGCCTGCATGCCCTTCAGCTCGGCCATGATGTATTCGCCAACCTCGTGGGCGTTTTGCATCAGGTTGTCGCCGCAGCCGGGGTGCTTGACCACGCCTTCAAGCAGGTCCAGCGTGGCGTGAGACGCTGCCGCCGCCACCGGGTTGCCGCCGTAGGTAGAGCCGTGCGAACCCACCGGCCACGTCATCACGCTGTCCTTGGCCAGCAGCGCGCCCAGCGGCATGCCCGAGGCAATGCCCTTGGCAGACGTGATGATGTCCGGCTGCACGTCGAAGTGCTGGAACGAGAACATCTTGCCGGTGCGGCCCATGCCGGCCTGCACCTCGTCGAAAATCAGCATGATGCCGTGCTTGTCACACAGGGCGCGCAGGCCGGGCAGAAAGTCGGCGGGCGGCACGATGTACCCGCCCTCGCCCTGCATGGGCTCCACGATGATGGCGGCCACTTCATCGGCGGGCAGGATGCCCACGAACAGCGACTCGATGTGCTCCAGCACCGCCTGACCGCAGGTTTCAGGCGTGGAGCCCAGCGGCGGCCGGAATGGGTTGGGGTACGGCACGTGAGAGACGGCGGGCAGCAGTGGACCAAACCCGCGCTTGTACTTCGTCTTGGAGCCCGTCAGCGTGATCGCGCCGTAGGTACGCCCGTGGAATGAGCCCATCGTGGAGATGATGTGCGAGCGGCCGGTGTGGTTGCGCGCCAGTTTGACGGCGGCTTCCACGGCCTCGGCGCCCGAGTTGGAGAAGAACACGCGCCACTTCTCGCCGGGCTTTTCGACATGTTTCACCAGACGTTCCGCGAGGCTGGTGGTGATTTCCTGCGGGTAGTCCGTCAGGCAGACGTGCGTGAACTTGGCGACCTGCTCCTGCACACCCTTGACGACATGCGGGTGGGCGTGGCCGGTGGTGCTCACGGCAATCCCGGCGAAGAAGTCCAGCATGGTGTTGCCGTCCACATCGGTCAGCCACACGCCCTCGCCGCGCTCTGGGACGAAGGGATAGGGGCGCATGTAGGAGGTGGAGAGGTGCTGGCGGTCGCGCTCCATAATGGCGGCCGTGTTGGGGCCGGGGAGGGCGGTTTTCAGTTCAGGCTGGCGTGGTTTGGGGAGAGTGGTCATTGTTTGGTCCTCAGGGGTGAAGGGCAACTGTGTGTTAAGCGCGGACAGACCCACGGGCATCCAGTTCAGTCCAGATAAAAGCAGGCACCCCATTCTCCCAACCAGCCGTCAGAGAAGCGAGGTCAATCTGGCGACCGGGGATGGGGGATTTCAGAGCGGCAGGGACAGGTGAAACCACAGGAACATCGGCATAGACGAGAAGTTCGCGGCTGGGGTCATAGCCGAGATCAGACGCCGGGAATTCACCAGCCAGGAACAACCGCTCAATCTTCTTGATGAGATTAAAGCCCAGCTGCGCGTAAGCCGGCACCTCACTGCGATCGGCATACTGAACATAGAAACCGGCACCCAGTGCCCAGTACATCGCGAGCGCAACGGCGCGATCACACCTTCCAGAGCGAATCATCCAGCGCAGGGCGTCGACTGCAATGTCGTGGTTGGTGTTCAACACAAACGCTAACCACATGTCCTGCGGCTGCTCGTCCAACCACTGCGTGACGAGTTGCATCGCGGGGTCCATCTTTAAGGGTGTTTGACGTCGCGCCATAAAAGCTCTGTTGTTGTCAGTCGCCGCTGACGGGCTGCGCTTCACCCTCAATGGGCTGAGGTGTCTGCACCATGCCGTCGGGGGCGGTGTCGGTGACGGCGCCAGCCTTGCCAATGCCGTGGGCGGCCCACTTGTCCTCGCGGCTGTTCAGGCGGTGCACAGTCGCGCCGGGGCGGTTGCGGCTCTCGCTGAATTCCTTGGGCTCAATGGAAATGCGCTCGCCTTCCATCAGGCCAAAGATGCCGCTCTGGCCGGGTTCCTTACGCTGCCAGTCCTCGGGGACCACCATGTCGGGGCCGGTGTAGTCGGTGGGCTCGGAGTACGCGGCGATGTAGCCCTCGAAGTTGCGCAGAATCAGCTTTTCGGGGCTGTGGGACAGCACGTAGTTGGGCGCCACCGGAATCTTACCGCCGCCGCCGGGGGCGTCTACCACGTAGGTGGGCACGCTGTAGCCGGAGGTGTGGCCGCGCAAGCTCTCCATGATTTCCAGGCCCTTGCTGACGGTGGTGCGCAGGTGCCCGGCGCCGTGCACAAGGTCGCACTGGTAGATGTAGTAGGGCCGCACACGAATCTTGACGAGTTCGCGCACCAGCTTCTGCATGATGACTGGGTGGTCGTTCACCCCGCGCAGCAGCACGCTCTGGTTGCCCAGCGGCACGCCCGCGCGGGTCAGGCGGTCGCAGGCCTCGGCCACTTCGGGCGTGATCTCGCGCGGGTGGTTGACGTGAATGTTCATCCAGACCGGGTGGTTTTCCGCCAGCACGTCGCACAGTTCCTGCGTTACACGCATGGGCATGAACACGGGCACGCGGGTGCCGATGCGGATGATCTCAATGTGCTCGATCTTGCGCAGCTCGGCCAGCAGGCGGCCCAGCACCTTGGGCGCCAGCGTCAGCGGATCACCGCCAGAGAGCAGCACGTCGCGCACCTGGGGCGTGTTGCGCAGGTAATTCAGCTGCGCTTCGTATTCGGCGGGGTTAAAGGTCTCGGTAGGGTCCCCCACGATGCGGCTGCGGGTGCAGTAACGGCAGTAGCTGGCGCACTGGGTGGTCACCAGCATCAGCACGCGGTCGGGGTAACGGTGCACCAGGCCGGGCACGGGGCTGTGCTTGTCCTCGGCCAGGCTGTCTTCCATCATGGAGGTAAAGGGCTCCAGCTCGTGGTGCGTGGGAATCACCTGACGGCGCACCGGGCAGGTGGGGTCTTCGGGGTCCATGAGGGACGCAAAGTAGGGCGTGATGTCCAGACGGAAGATGCCGTCGGCGCTGGCGCCTGCATGCTCACTGGGGGTCAGGCGAATGACCTCTTCCAGTTCGGCCACGGAGTTGATGCGGTTCTTGAGTTGCCACTTCCAGTCGTACCACTGTTCGTCGGGCACATCGGCCCACTTGGGCGCGCGGTGGTTGCGGGGCAGCATCTGCTGGCTGCGGACTGTGGCCTGGGGATGAATGGGCATGGAAGAGCCTCCGGGGAGAAAGGGTGAAACAGAAATTGAGTTCTCCTT
The DNA here is from genome assembly GCF_003028415.1 of Deinococcus arcticus. NCBI lineage: Bacteria > Thermotogati > Deinococcota > Deinococci > Deinococcales > Deinococcaceae > Deinococcus > Deinococcus arcticus. The sequence continues at coordinate 78,464 of NZ_PYSV01000007.1, read as the reverse complement.
CATTTTCCACGTTCTGTACGCCACTTTGGAATGCCCGCCGACCCATACAAAGCGCAGGCGCGGAACACAGAAAGCTCGCAAACGCCACTCACAACCTTCCAAATGCTAAGGTGGTCTCCATGAGACAGTCCGGCGGCGCCCTCGATCCTCTTGACCACCGCATCCTGCAGGAACTGCAGACCGATTCGCGCCTGAGCATGCGGGAACTGGGCCGCCGGGTCGGCCTGTCGGCGCCGGCCGTGACCGAGCGGGTACGCCGCTTAGAGGATGCGGGCGTGATCCTGGGCTACGGCGTGCGGGTGGCCAGCAAGCCGCTGGGCCGCACCATCACGGCGTTTATTGGCGTGCAGGACAGTGGCCGCAACGACCCCACGCTGGTCCGCTGGGCCGGCAAGCACGACGGCGTGCTGGAGTGCCACTCGGTGACAGGCGACAATTCCTGCATTCTGAAAGTGGCGGTGCCCGATGTGGGCGCCCTGGAAGCCATGCTGACGGAACTGATCAACATGGGCTTTACCTGCGACACGAGCATTGTGCTGAGCACACCCCTGGAAGGGAAACTCATGCTGCCGCCGAAGTGAGGCTGCCGTGCCACGTCCCCTCCTGAGTGTGCTGATCCCCACCCACAACCGCGGCGCGCTGCTGGACGAGGCCCTGAGCAGCGTGCTGTCGCAGCAGGAAGACTTTGAGGTGGTGGTGGTAGACGACGCCAGCACCGACGATACGCTGGCCCGACTCAGCAGCTGGGCTGATCCCCGGCTGCGGGTTGTGACGCTGACCCGGAATGTCGGCGTACACGGTGCGCTGAACGCAGGGCTGGCCCACTGCCAGGGCGACCTCGTGGCCCGTCTGGATGCCGACGACCACATGGCTCCCGGCCGGCTGGCTGCGCAGGCCGCCTTCCTGGCCGAGCATCCAGAGGTGCTGGCGCTGGGGGGGCAGGTTCAGACCTTCGGGGCCCAGGAGCGGCGCCTGGACTACCCCACTGGTCCCGCGCAGGCACGCGCCTGGGCGCTGTTTTCCTGTCCGCTGCCCCATCCGGGCACCACGTTCCGCCGTTCGGCTGTCCCTGCCTACCCGGCTGTGCCCTTCGCTGAGGATTACATGCTGTGGGCCCAGCTGCTGGAACGCGGCGAGGTGGCCAACTTGCCCGTGACCGTGCTGCGCTGGCGTCTGCATGGGGGGCAGGTCAGTGTGCAGCAGACAGCGGCGCAGCGGCGCGGCACCCGGCTGGCGTGGGCCCGGCAGCTGGCGCGGCTGGACCTGTACCCAACCCCGGCGCAGTGGCAAGCGCACGCGCAGCTGCAATACGCCCGCTTTCGCGCCCTTCCGGTCTCGGCCGTACAGTGGCGCGCGGCCCGGGCCTGGGCCCAGACGCTGGAGCAGGCCAATGCTCGCCGCCGCCTGCTGTGTTCAGAACAGTTGCAAGGGGAACTGGCTCTGCGTCTTGGCGGCTTGCAGCCAGGAGCAGTGGGCCTGGCCTGAACCCGCCTGACCCGAAGAAAGAAGCGCGTGCCTCTGATACGGGTTCCGAAAAGTTCCGTAACGTGTTACGGAGCTTTTCCGACCAGCGGAAGAAGGAACAAATGCGGATTTCCGGGAATTGGACCTGAAAGGCTCCGTAGGAGCGGAACATCCCCCTTCTTCCCGGATGGTACGGAAATGGACGGCAGTCCGTATGAGGCCTGCTGGTGCTCGGGCGAGGGGCCGCGCAGCGGGGGTGAAGGGAACGGCAAGGAGGAGGTGTTGAGAAACGCCCTACCTCTTCGCCACGCCGCGCTGCGTGTGGGCCGCGTAGCGCTCCAGCATGGCCCAGCCCTGCCCGCCGCGCATGACCTCGCGCGCCTGCGCCACCCCCTCACGGATGGTGGCTGCCCGCCCCGCCGTGCGCAGGGCTGCCCCCGCGTTCAGGGCCACGATGTCGCGCTGGGCCGGGGTGCCGCCGCCGGTCAGAAGGGCGCGGGTAATCTCGGCGTTCTCGGCCGGGCTGCCGCCCGTGATGTCGGCGCGGGAATACAGGCTGACCCCGGCCTCTTCGGGGTGCAGTTCGCGGTCAATGACCTCGCCCGCCCGCAGGCCCGAGACGGTATTGACGCCGCAGACCGTGAATTCGTCCAGGCCGTGGCCATGCACCACGGTGGCGCCGCGTGCCCCCAGCAGCCGCAGCACCTCGGCCAGGGTGCGCGTGAGTTCGGGCTTGAACACGCCCACGACCAGGTGGGTGGCGCCCGCCGGATTGGCCAGCGGGCCCAGGATGTTGAACACCGTTCTGGCCGCCAGTTCCGAGCGCACGGGCGCGGCGTGGCGCAGCGCCGGGTGGTAGTTGCGCGCGAACATGAACCCCACGCCCAGGGTGTTGATGGCGTCTTCCACGACCTCGCGCGGGGCATCCAGATTCACGCCCAGGGCTTCGAGCACATCCGCGCTGCCCGCCCGGCTGCTGGCGGCGCGGTTGCCGTGCTTGGCCACCGGCACGCCGGCACCCGCCACCACGAACGCGGTGGTGGTGGAGATGTTGAAGGTGTGCGCGCCGTCGCCCCCGGTGCCCACCACATCCAGCAGCACCTCGCGCGGGCGCACGTTCACCCGCACGGCGTGCTCGCGCATGGCCTGGGCAAAGCCCGCGATTTCTTCCGGGGTCTCGCCGCGCACCCGCAGGGCCGCCAGGGCCGCCGCCAGCCGCACCCCGCTCAGGTCACCCGTCATGACCTCGCGCATAAAGGCCGCCGCCTCGGTCTGCGAGAGCCGTTCCCCGTTCATCAGCCGCGCGTGCATGGCGATCACGCCCCGGCCCCACTGCCTTGCCCCGTCATGCCCCGATGCTCGCGCACGAGCGCCAGAAAGTTGCGCAGCATGTCCATCCCGCCCTGGGTGGCCAGACTTTCAGGGTGAAACTGCACGCCGTACACCGGAAAGTCCCGGTGGCGCAGCGCCATCACGATCTCTTCTTCGAGGTCGGTGGTCCAGGCGGTGGCCACCAGTTCGGGGGGCAGGTCGCGCACCACCAGCGAGTGGTAGCGGGTGACGGTTACTGTCTCTGGCAGCCCGGCAAAGAGGTCCGTGCCCTGGTGCCGCAGCGGGCTGGTCTTGCCGTGAACCGGCTGCAGCGCCCGCCCCACCTGCGCCCCAAACGCCGCGCCGATGCTCTGGTGGCCCAGGCATACGCCCAGCAGCGGGTACTGCGGCCCCAGTTCCCGGATAACCGCGACGCTCTGCCCCGCCTCGGCCGGCGTACACGGCCCCGGCGACACCACGATGGCGTCGGGGTTCAGGGCCCGCACCTCGTCCAGCGTAAAGGCGTCGTTGCGCCACACGGTCAGGTCGCAGCCCAGCTCTCCGAAATACTGCACGAGGTTGTAGGTGAAGGAGTCGTAGTTGTCGATCAGCAGGATGTGGAGCGTGGAGCGTGGAACGTGGAATGTGGTTTCGGCAGGCATCACAACCGGGTCTCCTGGTATTGAATGAATCGGTTTAATCGTTTGAGCAAGCGTTCAAGGCCAAGCAGGACACTCTGGGTCTCCTTGGTGTCGCTCATGCCCAGCTGAGTGCCCAGATGCAGCAGGGTAGGCAGTTCATACACGCTGCCCAGCGCAATACGGGTGAAGCGGATGATCTCTTTCGGGCTGCCGCGACCCACCCCTTCGGCAATGTTGGCGGAAATGGACACGGCTGCTCGCCGCGCCTGACTGGTCAGGCCGTATGTTTCCTCCCTGGGCCACCCCGCACTGAGGCGGTACACCTGACCTGCCACCTCCAGACCCTGCATCCAAACCTCCGGCTTTCGGAGATTTCCCGGACTTTCAGACCGTTCTGTTGCCCGCCCTTCGCCGTTTCCACGCTCCACGCTCTACCCCCTACAATCCGCTGGCCGCCATCTCCACCGCCCGCATCAGCGCCGCCGCCTTGCTGCGCGTCTCCTGCTCCTCGGCGGCCGGGTCGCTGTCGGCCACCACGCCGGCCCCAGCCTGAATATGCAGGCGGCCCCCCACAATCACCATGGTGCGCAGGGTCAGGGCCATGTCCATGCTGCCGTCATGGGCGATATAGCCGAATGAGCCGCCGTAGGGTCCGCGCCGCACCGGCTCCAGCTCGTCAATAATCTGCATGGCGCGGATCTTGGGGGCCCCCGAGACCGTGCCCATGGGCTGCACGCTGGCCAGGGCGTGCAGGGGGGTCTGACCGGGGCGCAGCTGCCCCGTCACGCTGGACACGATGTGCATGACATGGCTGTAGCGCTCGATGGTAAAGGCGTCGTGCACCCGCACGGTGCCGTAGGCGCTCACCCGGCCCAGGTCATTGCGGCCCAGGTCCAGCAGCATCAGGTGTTCGGCGCGTTCCTTCTCGTCGGCCAGCAGTTCGGCGGCCAGGGCCTCGTCGGCCTCAGGGGTGTGGCCACGCGGGCGGGTGCCGGCGATGGGGCGGGTGGTCACCGCCCGGCCGTCGCTGGCCAGCAGGCTTTCGGGGCTGCTGGCCACCAGGGTGACTGGCCCCAGTTGCAAGTAGCCCAGGTAAGGGCTGGGGTTCACGCGGCGCAGCGCCCGGTACAGGGCAAAGGGGTGCAATTCGCCCAGCTCTGCGCTGAACCGCTGGCTGGGCACCACCTGAAAGATGTCCCCCGCGCGGATGTAATCCAGCGCCTGCTCCACCGCCGCGCGGAAGCCCTGGGGCGTGAAATTGCTGGCAAAGGTGGGGGCGGCGGCGGGCGCCTGACCGGGCACCGGGGGCAGCGGCCCGCGCAGCCGCCCGGCCAGCGCCTGCACCTCGGCCTCGGCCCGCGCCGGGTCGGGGGCGGTGGCCACCGCGATCAGGCGGTGTTTGAGGTGGTCATAGATCACCATGCCGCGCGGGGCCACGAAACAGGCGTCGGGCACGCCCAGTTCATCGGGGTTGTCGTCCGGCAGGCGTTCGTAGCAGCGAATCAGGTCATAGGCGGCGTAGCCCACCGCGCCCCCAATGAACGCCGGCAGCCCGGCTGGCAGCGCGGCCGGGCGCACCGCCGCGTGGTACAGCCGGGCCAGGGGATCAGTTTCTGTGCCTTCAAAGTCGCCAAACACGCCGCTGCTGGTCACCTGGGTGCCCCGGGCTTCAAAGCGCCCCTGTTCACCCACCCCGATAAACGAGTAGCGGCCCAGCTGTTCCCCGGCCTCCACGCTTTCCAGCAAGAAGGCCACGGTTTCACCCTGCGCGGCTTTCAGGTAGGCGGTCACCGGCGTGTCCAGGTCGGCGTTCAGCTCCTGCACGGCCACCGCCAGTGGGGCGGCGGACAGTGAAAAGGCGGCAGGGTCGGGGTGGGTCATGGGTCTCCTGTGGGGCACACGAAAAAGCGCCCAGTGGCAAGAATTCCACCTGGGCGCGGCTTGAAACGGCAACAGCAGTCAGTCCCAGGTGAACCTGGGCCACCACCACAGGCCGGTTGCGGTCATGGGGCCCAGGATAGCGCGCCAGGGCCGGCCAAAGGCGCCCCAGGCGCCGGCGGCTGTCTACACAGTGCGGGGCGGCCACGGGGCGCGGGTTGAGGCCGCAACGGTGGGCGCTTCAGTGTTGGGCCAGAGAAGCGTTCCACTGTGCCTGCCTCTCCGCTTAGCCCTGCTCCAGCACCCCCCCATCCAACTCCAGGTCTTCCAGCGGGGCGAACAGCCGGTCCAGGTCCGCCGAGGTCAGCTGCGTGGCGTCGCTCAGGCCGCCGTCCAGCACGCCGCGCGCCAGGCTGGCCTTGCGGGCCTGCAGGTCCAGAATGCGCTCCTCCACGCTGCCGGCCGCAATCAGCTTGTACACGAACACCGGCTTGTCCTGACCAATGCGGTAGGCGCGGTCGGTGGCCTGGTCCTCGGCGGCGGGGTTCCACCAGGGGTCGTAGTGGATGACCGTGTCGGCTGCCGTGAGGTTCAGGCCCACGCCCCCGGCTTTCAGGGTAATCAGGAACACATGCGTCTGCCCACTCTGAAAGGCGTCAATCTGGCGCTGGCGGTCCTGGGTGCTGCCGGTGATCATGGAATACGGCAGCCCTTCCTCGCGCAGCCAGCCTTCCAGGTGGCGCAGCAAGGTGGCAAAGCCGCTGAAGATCAGCACGCGGCGGCCCTCTTCCACCATCTGGGGCAGGTGGGTGTGCAGCCACTCGAGTTTCGCGTTGCCCTGCACCCCGCGCGCCGCGTCCAGCTTCACCAGCCGGGGATCGGTGGCCGCCTGACGCAGCTTGAGCAGCGCGTCCAGGATGGCAATGGTGCTGCGCGAGAGCCCGCGCGCCCGCAATTCCTCGCGCACCCGGGCCTCGGTGGTCACGCGCACAGTTTCGTACAGATCACGCTGATCGCCGTCCAGGGTCACGCGCACCGGAATCTCGGTCTTGGGGGGCAACTCGCGCGCCACGTCGCGCTTCTCGCGCCGCAGGATAAAGGGGCGCACCCGCGCCGCCAGGGCCGCGCGGCGGCTGGCCTCGCCCCGCTTTTCAATAGGCGTGCGGTACAGCTCGCGGAAGGTCTTTTCATCGTGCAGCAGGCCCGGCGCCAGGAAGTTGAACTGTGACCACAGCTCGCCCAGGTGGTTTTCCAGCGGGGTGCCGGTCAGGGCCAGCCGGTGCCGGGCCGAGAGGCTGCCCGCCGCCTTGGCCGCCGCCGTGCGCGTGTTCTTGATGTTCTGCGCCTCATCCAGAATGACCAGGTGGTACTCGTGAGCCCCCAGCTCGGTGATGTCGCGGGGCAGCAGCGGGTAGGTGGTGAGCACCAGATCGTGCGCCGGAATCTGGCCAAACAGGGCGCGGCGGTCCTTGCCATGCAGGGTCAGCAGCCGCAGCCCCGGCGCAAACCTGGCGGCCTCGGCCTGCCAGTTGCCCATCACGCTGGTGGGCGCCACGACCAGGCTGGGCCGGTCGGCGCGGCCCGATTCTTTCTCGATGAGGAGGTGGGCCAGCGTTTGCACCGTGTTGTGCGTGACGATGTAGCCTTCTGTGACATAGAGCCGGTCGGCAGCAGCCACGGCAATGCACTGGGCCTCTTTCCGGCCCACATATTCAATGCGCCGCATGCCCCGGCTGGGCGGGGACTTGCTGGAGCGGCGGTAGGCCGCCAGTTTGGCCGGCAACCGGAACGGGTCAAGGTGCGGGGGCAGCTTCAGGGCGACCCGCCAGGCCTCGCCTGTTCGGCGTTCGCCCCCATAAACGTGGGTGGTCGCCTTCTGCCGAATGCGGGCCGTGCCTCCCAGCGACTGCACGAGTTCCACCACGCCGCGCGCCAACGCCTCGGAGACGCTGACGTACTCGACGACCACGCCTGCATGGCCGTCCGTGTCCAGCAGGCCTTGCAGGGCGGCCAGCCGCTGATCGGGACTGCCGCGCAGATACGATTCCGGGATGAACTTGGCGCAGTCGTTACAACCATGCAGGCCCAGGGCTTTCAACTCGTCTCTCAGCGGGTTGGGTGTGAGGCGTCCACCGCTCACCAGCCGGTAGGTACTCACCCGCTCCGTCAGGCGCTCAGCGTGCCGGGCTTCCACACCTGTTGGCAGCGTCAGGGCCCCGACCAGTTCGTCCTCGGAGGTGATCCCCAGCCCACGCGTGAGGTGGCCGTCGCCCAGGAGAGCCCCAAGGGTGTAGGGGTCAATGGGCAGGGGCTGCGGGGCGAACTGTACGGCCTCTACCACCGGGAGGTAGTGCTTCAGATTCCCGGCTGCGTCGGTCAGCGAATCCCGAATCTGGGCGGTGGTCAGCACCTGTTCCGGCAGGCCGCGCCGCTTGCGAACAGGCGTATTGACGGCCCACAGATGCTCCTCGTCAACCTCCGTGCTGGCGCCGTCAGTGAGGGTGACGCGGTAGATAGGGCGCTCTCCCTGCGGATAAACGCCAATCACGCGTGTGGGGCGGCCGTCGCGGCCGATAACGTGGTCGCCCACTTGCAGCTCGCCCATTCGGCGCCAGCCCAGAGGCGTTAGAACGCGGGCGTCCAGCGGCTGGGCCTTGCCCAGCCCCATGTCGTCGGCCAGAATGCCGCCCACGCCGTATTCACGCAGGAACTGCAGCCACGCCACGCCCTGAAGCTGGTAGGGGCGCAGTTCGGCCCGCAGGCCCGCAGGCGGCTCAATCTCCTGCACGCCGGTAAAGTCGCGCAGGCGGCGGCCCAGGTCCAGCAGGCGCTCGGCGCCCAGCCAGCGGGCCTGCACCGCCTCTTCCAGCTGCGCCAGCCGGGCGGCGTCCAGCAGGGGCAGGCGCAGCGGCCCCGGCGGCAGGTCGCGCAGGTTCAACTCGACCAGCACGCCCAGAATGGCGCGCACCCGCCCGGCCGGCAGGGCCACGCGGCGGCCATCATCCAGTGACGCGTGCAGCACCTCATCGTCCGGCAGTTCGGCCAGGGCCTCGGGGGCAAACAGGTGGGGCTGCCGGGCAATCAGGTCGGCCAGAATGGGCAGCAGCGACAGGCGCTGCCCGTCCACCACAATCCCCAGGTCCAGCGTGAACCAGCCGCCGTGGCTGTCGTCGGCCTCGCCGTACCAGTCGGTGATCTCGGCGTAGTTCAGGGGGAAATCGGGGTGCAGGTGAAGGCTCAGGCCCTGCGCTTCCAGTTCGGCGCGGCCCCCACCCTGCAAAAAGGCCATCCAGGCGGCCTCGTCGCCCAGGGTGAGCAGGCGGTCAGCCTCCGGCAGGGCGTAGTCGTGCCCGAACGCCTCTTCTACCGTCATGAAGCCGGCCAGGGCCACGGTGCGCGCCGCGTCGCGCTCGGCCGCCGGGTCGCGGCTCACGCGGGTCAGTACACCACCCCGGAACACCGCCGGGCCCGCGCTGTCCTGCAGGTCAGGGACCGTCAGGCCTGCGTAGGCGTGGCGCAGTTCGGCCACCGGCAGGGTCACGGCGGTGCGGGCGCCGCTGTAGGCGTGGAAGGTGGCGGGCCGGGCCAGCAGGTGCAGCTGCGGCGTGTACGGCAGGCGTTCCTCGCGCACCTGCACCGTCTGCGGAATGGGCAACCTCAGGCCGGAGGCCGTGATGGCGTGGGCCAGGGCCACCGCCTGGGCGGGCGGCAGGGTGGGCCCCGCCAGAAAGCGGGCCACCGTCTCGGGCGGGGCGCCGGTCAGCACGCGGCACAGCTGACCGGCGGCCGGCAGCGCGGCCCAGGGCCGGGGCGTGGGCAGCACTTGGGCGTCCGGGTGATCGTCCACATGCAGGGTGGGCGTCTGGGCGCCCCGGGCGTCGGGCAACCACGCCAGTTGGCCGCGCAGGTCCGGGCCCCGGGTCAGCAGGAGTTCGGGGCGCTCCCAGCACAGGCGGCCAGTGGCCAGTAGTTCGTCCAGCAGCAGGTCAGCGGCGGGGTGGTCGTTCAGGGCGTGCAGCTCTTCCTGCCAGCGGCCGGGCTGGTGGGTGGGGGTGGCCGCCACCTCCAGCAAACGCAGCAGTCCGGCGTCGCGCCGCGCAAAGGCCGGGGCGGTGGACAGCGTACGCGGCAGGGCGTAGGGCTCGGCTCCGCGCAGGTCGGCGCCCTCGCCGGCGCGCAGGGGTAGGCGCACCAGCTTCAGGGCTACGCGCCGCCCCCCACCTCCCGCTGTGGCCGGGGGCAGCAGGCGCAGCACGTAGCGCAGTTCAAACTGCCGGCCCCGGCCGGGGCTCTGCTGTTCACCAAAGGCGGCCAGCCACTGCTGGGTGCGCGCGTCCAGCGGTTCCTCGGTAGGCGGGGCGTCGGCCGGCAGCTCCCGGGGCGCCGGGCGCGGGCCGGGCGGGGGGTCGGTGGCCAGCACCAGCGCGGCCACATGGCGGCAGCGGTAGCGCCCGCAGGTGCAGCTGGAGCCGCGCAGCTGCGGGTCCGGGGGCGGCAGCAGGTCCACGGTCGCGCGGTACACGGCGCCGTCGTCATGCACATTGGCCTCGGCGTGCCAGCCCAGATCGGTCCAGCAGCGCTCGGTGTCCCGCACCGCTTCCTCACGCAGCGCCAGGCCCTGCGCGGCGGTGTCCAGCGCAAAACCGGGGGGCAGTCGGCTGAGCTTCATGCGGCGCCAGGGCCCCGGGGGGCGGCCCGTCCCGGCACAGAAGCGAGGAGCGGCGGTGCGGCGGGAACAAACACGCCCCCGAGTCTAGCGCGCCTGGGCAAAAAGAGCTGTGGGGTCTGGGGCAGGGCTCAGCGGGCCTGGATGCGCCACACCCGGCCGGCACCGTCGTCGGTGAGCAGCAGGGCGCCGTCCGGGGTCACGGCGAGGTCCACCGGGCGCCCGCTCACCGCGCCGCCCTTCAGGAAACCGGTCAGGAAATCGGCGCTCTGGCCCGTCTGGGGATCCACGGTGATGACCTTGTAGCCGCTCTTTTCCGTGCGGTTCCAGCTGCCGTGCAGGGCCACGAACATCTGCCCCTGGTAGCGCGCCGGGAAGGTCTTGCCGGTGTAGAACGCCAGCCCCAGCGGCGCCGAGTGCGCAGTGGTGAGCGCCAGGGCCGGCACGGCGCCCGTGCAGGTCGCGGCCGTGCGCTTGCCAAAATTGCTGTCCCACACCTGTGGCTGCCCGGGCTGGGTGGGGTAGCAGTAGGGCCAGCCGTAAAAGCCGCCGTCGCTCAGGCGCCAGAAGGCTTCGGGTGGAATGTCGTCGCCCAGCTGGTCTCGGCCGTTGTTGGTGGCATACAGTTGCCCGCCAAACCACTCCAGGCCCACCGCGTTGCGCAGGCCGCTGGCGAACAGGCGGCCATTGCTGCCGTCCGCGTCGTACACCCAGACCGCCGCGCGCCGGGCATCGGTTTCCTCGCAGACATTGCAGGTGCTGCCCACCGAGACGTACATGCGCCCGTCCGGGCCAAACACCACCGTGCGGGTGGAGTGTCCGCCGCCCCCAGGCAGCGACACCACCGGCTGCGCGGGCCCGCTGGCCTTCACGTCACCCGCCGCATAGGGAAAGCGCACCACGCCGTCGGTGTTCGCCACGTACAGAAAGCCGCCGTGCAGTGCCAGCCCGTGCGGCTGGTTCAGGCCGCTGGCGTAAACCTCCTTACGGTCGGCGGCGCCGTCACCGTTGCGGTCGGGCAGCACGTACACGGTGCCCGCCCCGGTGTCGCTGAGCAGCACGTCCCCGTTGCCCGCCACCGCCATCAGGCGCGGCTTTCTGAACCCCTCGGCGTAGGGGGTCACGCTGAAGCCCGCCGGCACCGTGAAACCACTGGTGTCCGGCGGGGTACCCGGGGCGGGGCTGGGCCCGGCTCCCAACTGGGTGCAGGCGGTGCCCGTCAGGGCCAGGGTCAGCAGGGCGGCGCAGATGTGGGGCGTCATGCCCCATCACACCAGCGCCTGGTGAGGCCGGGATGGTCCGGTGCTCAGGGCGGGCTTAGGGACGCAGGACCAGCCCCAGGACTGCCCTCAACTCTCGTACTTGCTGAGCACCTGCTCGGTGCGGGCGTGTTTGACCCGGTTGACCAGCCGCTCGTGCTCGTGTTTGTCGCGCAGGCTCTTGCTGAGGGTGAGGGTGCTGGCGGTCAGGAACAGGGTGCCCATGTACAGGTAGCCCTTGATCCACCAGTTCACCGGAATGAAGTAGATGCCCAGCAGCAGCAGGCTGAGGCTGGCCAGAAAGGCAATCCAGATAAAGCTGAGCCACGCGGGCGAATCGCCCTGCAGATCGGGGTTCACGTACTGGGTCATGGGCGGGCCTCCTTGGGGGCGCTGAACAGGCTGACCCGCAGTGTAAAAGGGCCCGCCGCGCCGCGCTGCCCAATGTGAACAGGGTGCAGCCGGCAGGGGCGTAAACCTTCGGAGGATGACGGGGGGCGCGGGAGGCGGGCGCGCAGGCACGGCCCCTGTGCCAATCCTGTGCCAAACCAGAAAAAAGGGAACACGGCATCAACCGTGTTCCCTTCTTGGTGGAGGCTTGGGGATTCGAACCCCAGACCCTCCGCTTGCAAAGCGGATGCTCTCCCGCTGAGCTAAGCCCCCTCAGCGCCCGGCACTGTAGCAGAGCCTTTCCGGCTTGGCAAGCGTGGCCCCTTACCCGGCCGGCGGCGCTCGCCAGATGGCGGATGGCCACCCCGGGGCAGGGGCGCGTAGCATGCGCGCATGTTTCGCCGCCGCCCTCCCCTGCCGCCCTTCCCGCCCGGCGCGCTGCTGGTGGGCGGCGCGGCGCGCGACTGGCTGCGCGGGGTGGCCGCCAAGGACTACGACTGGGCGGTGCCGGACCCCAGGGCGGCGGCGCTGGCCCTGGCCGGGGCCACCAGGGGCGCGGCCTTTGTGCTGGACGACGAACGCGGCTACTGGCGGGTGCATGCCCCGGACGGCGTGCAGCATGACCTGGTGCCACTGCCCGCCGACCTGAACGCCGATCTGCAGCGGCGCGATTTCACGGTCAATGCCATGGGGATAGACGCGAATGGGCGGGTGCTGGACCCCACCGGCGGCCTGGGGGATCTGCGGGCGCGGCGGCTGCGCATGGTGGCCCCGGAGAACCTGCGCGCCGATCCCCTGCGGGCGTGGCGCGCGGCGCGCTTTGAGGTCACGCTGGGCTTCCGGCTGGAGGCCGCCACCGAAACGGGGGTGCGCGAGGTGGCGGCCGGTCTGGCGGGCGGCGCCCTGCCCCCGCCGGCCCCGGAACGGGTGCGCGACGAACTGCACGCCCTGCTGGGCCACCCGGAGGCGGCGCGCGGCCTGCTGCGCCTCGAAGCGCTGGGCCTGCTGGCCCTGACCCTCCCGGAGCTGCGCGAGGGACTGGGCCTGATCCAGGGCGGCTTTCACCACCTGGATGTGTTTCACCACAACCTCGAAGCCCTGCACCAGCTGCTGGCCCGGGAACCCCACGCGCCACTGCCCCTGCGCTGGGCCGCCCTGCTGCACGACGTGGGCAAGCCGCGCACCCACGCGCGTGATCCCCAGACCGGGCGCCAGTCCTTTCACGGCCATGACAAGGTGGGCGCGGCCCTGACCACGCAGATCCTGACCCGGCTGAAACTGCCTGGCGACGACATCCGCCGCGCCTCGGCGCTGGTGGGGGCGCATATGGTGCCGCTGCCGGCCACCGAGCGCGAGGCCCGGCGCTTTGTCCACCGCCGCCGCGAGCTGCTGCCGGCGCTGCTGAGTGTGATGCTGGCCGACCGGGAAGCCGCGCGGGGCCCGGCGAGTTCTGGGGCCAGCCGCCACGCCTACGCCCAGGCGATGGCCCGGGTGCTTGCGGCGCTTGAAGACCAGCCCAGCGCGCCGCCGCCCCTGCTGCGCGGCGAGGACATCATGGCGCTGCTGGGCACGCCGCCCGGCCCCCGCGTGGGGCAGGCCGCCCGCGCCCTGGCCGAGGCCGCCGCCCTGGGCGAGGTGCGCACCCCGGACGAAGCGCGGGCCTTCGTGCGGCGCTGGGCCCAGGACCCGCCCGGCTGAAGCCCGGCCCTGTCCAGTTTTTGTTTCCCCTGTCAGAGGCGCGAGAGCCTGGGGCCGCTATCCTCTCCCGGACATGGAAGCGCTCCACCCTGACCAGCATCTCGCCCCGCATCCCATCACGCCCGAGTGGGTGACAGACGCGGTGTTCTATCAGATTTTCCCTGACCGCTTCGCCCGCTCTGGCCGCGTCGGGGGCCTGAACCTGCAGCCCTGGGGCGCCCCGCCCCATTTTCAGAAATACATGGGGGGCGACCTGTGGGGCGTGGCCGAGAAGCTGGACCACATCGCCTCGCTGGGCGTGAACGCCATCTATTTCTGCCCGGTGTTTCAGTCGGCGGCCAACCACCGCTACCACACGCACGACTATTACCAGGTGGACCCCATGCTGGGCGGGAACGCGGCGCTGCGCTTTCTCATTGATGAGGCGCACGCCCGGGGCATCCGCGTGGTGCTGGACGGTGTGTTTAACCACGCCAGCCGGGGCTTTTTTCAGTTCAGTGACCTGCTGGAACAGGGCGAGGGCAGCGCCTACCGCGACTGGTTTCACCCATCGGGCTGGCCGCTGAACGCCTACGATGAGAGCAAGCCCGCCCACTACGCGGCGTGGTGGGGCAACCGCGCACTGCCCAAGTTCAACACCGACACCCCGGCCGTACGCGAATTTCTGTGGGACGTGGCCGAACACTGGATTCGCTTTGGCATAGACGGCTGGCGCCTGGACGTGCCCAACGAGATTGACGACGACGCCTTCTGGCAGGAGTTCCGCCGCCGCGTCAAGGCGATCAACCCCGAGGCCTACATCGTGGGAGAAATCTGGGGCGACGCGCACCGCTGGCTGGCGGGCGACCAGTTTGACGCCGTGATGAACTACCACTTCACCCGGCCCTGCCTGGCCTTTTTCGGGGCCCGCACGCTGGACCACCCCATGAACGAGCGCAGCGGCACCGGGCGCGTGGACCCCATGGACGCCGCCACGTTCGGCGCGCGCATGACTGAAGTGACGCAGATGTACCACCCGGACGTGGTGCGCGTGCAGCTGAACCTGCTGGACTCGCACGACACCGCGCGCTTTCTGACCGCCGTGGGCGGCGACGCCAGCGCGTACCACCTTGCCACCATCTTCCAGATGACCTATGTGGGCGCGCCCTGCATCTATTACGGCGACGAGATCGGCCTGCCCGGCGGCCCCGACCCCGACTGCCGCCGCGCCTTTCCCTGGGACGAGCGCGAATGGAACATGGACACGCTGGCCCTGACCCGCCGCCTGACCGCTGCCCGCCACGCCACCCCCGCCCTGGGACGCGGCACCTTTGAAGTCACCCACGCGCAGGGGGAAGGCCTGGTGTACGCCCGGCGCCACGAACGCGGCGACGCCTACGTGGGCCTGAACACGGGCCTGAGGGCGGCGCACCTGCCCTTTACCGGCGTTCAGCCCGGGGCCTACCGCGACGTGCTGACCGGCCGGGCTGTTCACCTGACCGGCGACACGCCCCTGGGCGTGCCCGCGCGGGGTGGACTGGTGCTGGTGCCGGCTTAACCCGAGGCGGGGCGCGGGAAGCAGTACGCGGAAAGAAACCCGACCCTGCCTCCCGCGCCCCGCGCCCTGCACACTACAAAAGCAGCACCTCCACCTCTTCCCCCGCCGCCACTGGCTGCCCCTGGGGCACCACCACCAGGGCCTGGGCCTCGCTGAGGGAGCGCAGGATGCCGCTGCCCTGGGCGCCGTAGTCGTGCGCGGCGCCGTCCTGAAGAATCGCGCGCCAGAAGGCCGTTTTGTCCGGCAGGGCGGCAAAGGGCGTGGCGGCGCGCAGGCGCAGGGTCGGCGGCGCCTGCCCGGTCAGGACCGGGCGCACAATCACCCCGAACACCACGAGGCTGCTGACCGGGTTGCCGGGCAGGCCAAACACCGGCAGGCCGTTCCAGCGGCC
Organism: Deinococcus arcticus; assembly: GCF_003028415.1. Lineage (NCBI taxonomy): Bacteria > Thermotogati > Deinococcota > Deinococci > Deinococcales > Deinococcaceae > Deinococcus > Deinococcus arcticus. Next base: position 63,229 of record NZ_PYSV01000007.1, on the reverse strand, counting down.
CAGCAGGGCGGGGCCGCCGGGGCGCATGCGCACCTTCCAGAAACTCACCTCGCCGCGTGCCAGCAGCAGGTCGCGCAGAAAGTCGTATTTGCCCATGCTCACTCCGCCGCTGCTCAGCAGCAGGTCGGCGCCCCCGGCCTGTTCCAGGCTGGCCGCCAGGGCCTCCGGGGAGTCGGGGGCGTGGCCCAGGGGCACCACCTCGCAGCCGCACTCGGCCAGCAGGGCGTGCAGGCCCACGGAGTTGGCGTCGTACACCTGCCCCGGGCGCAGGGGCTGGCCCGGGGGCACCACCTCGTCGCCGGTGGCCAGCAGCGCCACCCGCCGCCGCCGGCGCACAGGAACCTGGGCATGGCCCAGCGCGGCAGCCAGGGCCAGCCGCGCCGGGGTCAGGAGCACGCCGGCGCGCAGCACCACTGCCCCGGCGAGGAAATCCCCGCCCTCGGCGCGCACGTCACCGGGGCGGGCGGGGCGCCGCAGGGCCACCCGGTCGCCCTCGCCGCTCAGCTGTTCCACCGGGCAGATGGCGTCGGTGCCGGGGGGCAGGGGCGCGCCCGTGTAGATGCGCACGCACTCGCCGGGGCCCACCACGCCCACGAAGGGAAGGCCGGCGCGGCTCTCACCCACCACCCGCAGCCACACGGGCGCCGCCGGGCAGGCGTCCTGCGTGTCGGCCTCACGGGCGGCGATGCCGTCCAGGGCGCTCTCGGTGGCGCTGGGGTGGCTGACCAGAGCGGGCAGGTCGGCAGCCAGGGTGCGGCCGTGCGCCTGCAACAGCGGCAGCGTTTCGGGCGGAGGCACAGGCAAAAGGACCGCCAGATGGGCGCGGGCCTCCTGAACAGTGACGTGCATGGGGAAGTCGGGCCGGGTCATGAAGGCAGCATAGGCGCGCGGCGCACCCGGCGCGGGCCCGCGCCGCCTACCCTGAGGCATGGGCGCGTGGTGGTGGGTGCGTCGGGCGCTGTGGGCGCTGGCCTGGACCCTGGGGCTGTTTGCCCTGGGCCTGTGGGGGCTGCGGCAGGCAGGCTGGGGGCCAGGCCAGGACGAGGCTGTGCAGGCAACCCAGCCGGCCCCGACCCAGGCAGGTGCAGCGGGGCCAGCCGATCAACCACCACAACCGGCGTCATTAACAACTGTTTCCCCAAGCAGCCCGCAGGCCACGGCTGCTGTGCAAGCTCCACAGGCGCCCCGGCCCCTTCTGACGCCCCCTGCTCCGTCCGGGGCGGCGGAGGCCCCGGCAGCCAGTCCCACGGCCTCCAGCCCGGCTGCCCTGGCACCCCTGAACGCCGTGCGCCGCCGCGCGGGCACGGCTCCAGTGACGCTGCAGGCCGCGTGGGCGCCCGGCTGCGCCGCCCACGCCCGCTACCTCGTGCGCGAGGACCGTGCCGAGCACCGCCAGGACCCCAAAAGCCCCTACCGCAGCGCAGCGGGCGAGGCCTGTGCGCCGGGGCACTACTTCGTGTCCTCGCAGCCGGATTCTGGGGCGGGCCGGGCCGTGAGCTACTGGGCCAGCGGGGCCTTTCATCTGCCGCAGTTGCTGGACCCCCGCCTGAACCGCGTGGCGCTGGGCGTGGCCCACGACCAGGGCGGCGCCCTGCGCACGGCGGTGGTGCTGGACGTGCGCCGTGGGCTGGGCCGGGCGGCCGGGCGCTACCCGGTGCGGTATCCGGCCCCCGGGGCAACGGCGCCCGGCGGCCGGGCCGCCGCCGGCGAGTGGCCCGACCCCACCGCCGGCTGCGCGGAGCTGAGCGGCGCCCCCGGCGCTCCGGTGGCGCTGCTGCTGGGCCCGGGGGGGGCAGCGGTGCGCTCGGCCGGGCTGTGGGTGAATGCCCGCCCACAGCCCGCCTGCCTGCTGACCGCGCAGACCTTCCGGGGCGCAAGCGACGGCGAAACCCGCGCCGGGCGGCAGATTCTGGCGGCGCAGGGCACGGCGGTGCTGCTGCCCCGCGCGCCGCTGCCCCCGGGCGCGCGGGTGAAGGTGCAGTTCAACACGGTGCGCGGTCCGGTGAGCTGGACTTTCCGGGTGCGCTGAGCGGCCGGCCCCCGCACGCCCGGCAGCGCCTACCCCCTGGTAGACTCCGCTCAGGCGCCAGCGCCCACCCGGCCGCCCCCCTCCCTGGACGGCCGGGGAACGGAGACCCCATGAACATCACCCAGGACAAGGTTGTCGAACTCGACTACACGCTGACTGTGGACGGCGAAGTGATTGACCAGAGCGAAAGCGGCGAGCCGCTGACCTACCTGCACGGCCACAGCAACATCATTCCGGGCCTGGAACGCGCCCTGGAAGGCAAGGCAGCGGGCGAGAGCCTGCAGGTCACCGTGGCCCCCGAAGACGGCTACGGCGAGCGCGACGAGGACAACGTCGAGGAACTGTCGCTGGAAGACTTCGAGGACGACGTGGAAATCGGCGCCACCTACTACGCCCAGGCCGAGGACGGCAGCGTGATGCCCTTCAGCGTGATGGCGGTGGAAGGCGACCGCGTGCAGGTGGACTTTAACCCCCCCCTGGCCGGCATGACCCTGAACTTTGACGTGAAGGTGCTCAGCGTGCGCGACGCGACCGCCGAGGAGCTGGAACACGGTCACGCCCACGCCGACGGCGACCACAACCACGAGTAAAGGCCCAACAGCGCGCCCCCACCCAGTTGTGGTGGGGGCGCGCTGTTGGCCATGGGCCATGAGCATTGGGGTTCCGCATGGCCCAGCGCCCATGGCCCCTCTATTCCTGATCGTCGTACAGGTGCAGCAGCTCGGCTTCCGGGTCACCGCCGGGATGGTGATGACGGGCCACCAGACGGGCCACGCGGGGGCGCGCGCCGGCGTGGGCCAGCAGGCGGGCGCCCAGTTCGGGGTGGTGCGCGCGGATGCCCAGGGCGCCCAGGGGCGGCAGCAGGCGGGTCAGGCGGTTGGGAATGAGGCCCACGGCCACCCGCTCCCACAGGGCGTAAGGGCGCAGGCTCTTGCCGCAGTCGTGCAGCAGGGCCGCCGCCAGCAGTTCGCTCTGGGCGCCCGGGTGCTCGCGCAGCAGGTGCCGGGCCACGCGGCAGGCGTGGTCGCGGTCACGGGGGTCCATGCTGCGGTACACGTGCGCCTCGGCCTCGGTCAGGAAGCGCGCGGCCCAGGCATCGTCAGGCTGGGCGTCGTCGGGGCTCATGGAGCGCCACAGCCGGCTGGCCTTGGCGCGGTAACCGTTCACCTTGCGGCGAATGCGGGCGCTCAGGGTGCGGTGGGGCATACCCAGAGCATAAAGCCCGCCCGCCCGCAGGGCGCGGGCGGGCCCAGGGACGGGGGTCAATCCGCCGCCGTCTCGGCTTCCACTTCCAGGGCGGCCAGGGCGCGCTCGGCGCTCATGGCGGCGCGGGTGCCGGCGCCTACACTGGTGCCCAACTGGCGGTAGATGTAATCACTCACGTCGCCGGCCGCGAACAGCAGGGGCACGCTGGTGTAAATCTCGTCGGTCACGTCCACGTAACCGTCAGGGCGCAGCTTGACGGTGTCTTTGACAAATTCGGTGTTCGGCACATGCCCGATGAAGATGAACACGCCGTCGGTGGCCCTGTCCTGCACCTCGCCGGTCTTCAGGTTCTTCAGGCGCACACCCGTCACGGTGTCATCGCCCTGAATTTCCTCCACAGCCGTGTCCCAGATGAACTTCATCTTGGGGTTGGCAAAGGCGCGGGCCTGGGCCACCTTGTTGGCACGCAGGGTGTCACGGCGGTGAATCAGGGTCACCTCGTCGGCAAACTTGGTCAGGAACAGGCCCTCTTCCACGGCCGCGTCGCCGCCGCCCACCACGACCACCTTCTTGCCCCGGTAAAAGAAGCCGTCACAGGTGGCGCAGGTCGAGACGCCCTTGCCCCAGAAGTGCTCCTCGCCGGGCACGTTCAGGCGCTTGGGGTTGGCGCCGGTGGCCAGAATCACGGCCTTGGCGCGGTAGGTGCCGCCGTAGCCCGTGACCGTGAAGGGATACTCGTGATTCTGCTCGTCGCGCACGATGGCCTGCACCTCGTCCATCTCGATCACGCCACCAAACTTCTCGGCCTGCTGCTGCATGCGGCCTGCCAGTTCCATGCCGCTGATGGGTTCGGGAAAGCCAGGGTAATTCTCCACCTCTTCTGTCTGGGCGATCTGGCCGCCGGGCAGGCCCTTTTCCAGAATGAGGGTCTTCAGGCTGGCGCGGCCAGTGTAAATCGCAGCGGTCAGGCCGGCGGGGCCGCCGCCGACGATCACCACGTCATAGGTGTGGGTGTTGCCCGTCATGGCTGAAGCGTACCACCGGCCACGATTCGGGATGGTCAGCCATGCACAGTTTATTTTCTAAAGCACTTCAGAGTCTTTGAATGCGGGGCCACTCAGGGCAGGGGGGTGAACGCCGAGACCGTCCACTCGCCGTAGCCGTCGGCTATGCCGTTGTCGCCCCGGCCGCTGTACAGGTACACCGGAAAGCCCAGCGCCGCATCGTAGCGCACCTGCACCTCGGGGCAGGGGGTGGTGGCCTGATATTGCAGCGTCTGCGCCAGGCTGGCGAAGCGTCCCTCCACGGTCAGCCGGGCCAGCGTATTGACCGGCCCCGGCTGCACGGGGGCGGCCAGCACGGCGCCGTCCTTTACCGTCACCTGTGTGGCGGGCAGCAGCACCGGCGCGGCCACCTGCCGGATCTCGTAGCGGTACCGGGTCAGGCCCTGGGCGGCCCAGCGGGCGCGGGCCTGGGCCAGCTGGCGGTTCAGGGCCGCAAAGTCGGGGCGCACGTAACCGGGTCGGCAGCCCGGTACCGCAGGCTGGGGCGCCCCGGCCCCCCCGGCCTGGGCCAGCGGCGCGGCCAGGGAGGCACAGACAGTCAGGGTCAGCAGGGCCGCGCGCAGGGGGGCAGACATGGCCCCAGGCTAACGGGCCCGGCAATGTCCCGTCTGAAGCTGGCCTTCAGCTCTGGGGCATTCACAGCGCCTCTGGGACCCGGGGCCTGCCCGGCGGGGCGTACCCTGAACGCCATGACCACGCCGCCCCCCTTCCTCGACCTGGGGTACTCGCTGTGCCCGAACGACACCTTTATCTTTCACGCGCTGCATGCGGGGCTTGTTCCCGCGCCGCTGCCGGTGCGCGAGGTGCTGGAAGACGTACAGACCCTGAACGAGTGGGCGGTGGCAGGCCGCCTGCCCATGACCAAGATCAGCTACCGCGCCTACTTCGAGGTGATGGACCGCTACGTGGCGCTGCGTTCGGGCGGCGCCCTGGGGCGGGGCGTGGGCCCGCTGGTGGTGACGCGGGGCGACCTGGAGAACCTGAATGGCCGCACGGTGCTCTCCCCCGGCGCCCTGACCACGGCCGAGCTGTTGCTGCGCCTGGTCTTTCCCAGGGTGCAGGTGGTGCGCGCCCGCTACGACGAGATCATGCCGGCGGTGGCCCGGGGCGAACTGGCGGGCCAGCCGGTGGACGCCGGACTGATCATCCACGAATCGCGCTTCACCTACCCGCAGCACGGCCTGCACCGGTTGCTGGACCTGGGGGCGTGGTGGGAGGGCGAAACCGGGCTGCCGCTGCCGCTGGGCGCCATTCTGGTGCGGCGTGACCTGCCCCGGGCGTTGCAGCGCGAGTTGCAGACGGCTGTGCGCCGCAGCCTGGAATACGCTTATGCCCACCCACAGGCCTCGCGGGACTACGTGCGCCAGCACGCCGCCGAGCTGTCCGAGGCGGTGATGCAGGCGCACATTGACCTGTACGTGAATGCCTTCAGCCTGGACGTGGGTGAGGAGGGTGAGCGGGCCGTGCAGGAGCTGCACCGCCGGGCGGTGGCCGCAGGGGCTGTCCGCACCAGTTCGCTGCCCCTCTTCGTGGGCTGAAGCGGCGGCCAGACCGCCTGAAGTCCACCTTCAGCTACCCTTGAGCCCACGCTGAACCTCGGCTCAGATCGTACCCATCCGCCCAATTGGGCGGGCTGAGCGGCCCTTAAGTTGACCTCGTTCAGTTCAGTCCCCCCGCTACCAGTTCAGTTGTCAGCGTTCGTCCCAGCCGCCGTGCCCAGGGGTGAAGCTGTGTGCTGTGCTGGAAACTTCCGCCGGGGGTGATCTGCGAGGTCGTCTATGCGTATCCCCCTTCTGACCCTCACGGCCATGCTTTGCAGCGCCGCTCTTGCCGGAGGCGCCGAGAACCCGACCATTGCTGACCGGGGCACCGTGAACGTGAACGGCTCGACGGTGTTCTACAAGGCCACAGGCAGCGGCGAGCCCCTGCTGCTGATTCACGGCTACCCCCTGAACGGCGAACTGTTCAAGAACAACCGAATGCTGCCCGGCTACCGCGTGATTACCGTGGACCTGCCCGGCTTTGGCCAGAGCAGGGCCCCCGGCCGCGAGGCCAGCATCGAGAACTACGCCGCCACCATGCTGGGCTTTATGGACGCCCTGAACCTGAACAACATCGTGGTGGGCGGCATGAGCATGGGCGGTATGACGCTGCTGCAGATGTACAAAACGGCCCCTGAGCGCTTTAAAGGTCTGGTCCTGATTGACACCACCGCCGACCCCGCTGGCGTGGCTGAGAAGGCCATGTGGATGGGCACGGGCCAGCAGGCCCAGGAGAAGGGCGTGGCCAGTCTCGTCAACCTGCTGATGCCCCGCATGCTGACCGCCGAGAGCCGCATGAAGATGCCCAATCAGGTGGCACACCTGGGCAGCCTGATTGAGCAGGCCAGCCTGGACGGCGCGGTGGGCGCGGCCATGGCCCTGGCCAACCGCCCGGACGCCAACCCCGTGCTGGGCACCATTCGCGTGCCCACGCTGATTCTGGCGGGCGTGGAAGACAACGTGACCCCCGCCGAGCTGCAGCTGAAGATGCAGGGCCAGATTGCGAACAGCCGCCTGGTCATGATTCCGGGTGCGGGCCATGCGGCCACCTTTGAAAAGGCCATGGCTGTGAACGCCGCCATGCGCGCCTGGCTGGCCAGCCTGCGCTGATGACCCGCCCGTCCCTCTTCCCCCAACAGGAGTGTCTATGCCCAAGTCCACGTCTCAACTTGCCCTGCTGACCCTGAGCGCGCTGCTCACCGCCACGGCCCTGGCCCAGAGCGCCCCCCCCACCCCCCGGCCCCTGCCGCCCTCGGAGCCGCCGGCCACTGTGACGGCCACGCGCAATGAACCCACAGCCCTGGAATTTACCCCCGACAAACTGGCGCGCCTGAAGGTGCCTGCCGGCTTCACGCTGAAGGTGATGGCCACCGGGCTGGGCAACGCCCGCATGCTGCACGTGATGCCCGACGGCGGTATCTATCTCACGCGCCGGGCGCAGAACGACGTGTGGTACATGAAAGACGTCAATCAAGACGGCAAGATCGAGGCCACCGAGCGCAAACAGGTGGCGCAAAACCTGAAACTGGCGCACGGCCTGGATGTGAAGAACAACAAGCTGTACGTGGTGGGCGAGAAAACCATCTGGGTGATGGATATGGCCAGAGACGGCACACTGAGCGTGCCGCGCGTGTTTGCCGACGGCTTCCCGGACGCCGGGCAGCACCCGGCCCGCACCCTGAAATGGGGCCCGGACGGTTACCTGTACGCTTCCTTTGGCTCGACCAACAACGACGCCCCCACCCCCAACCCCGAGGAAGCCACCATCCTGCGCCTCAGCCCCGACGGCAAAACCCGCGAGGTCTACGCGCGCGGCCTGCGCCACACCATCGGCTTCGGCTGGCACCCGGTCAGCGGCGTACTGTACGGCGCGGACCAGGGCAGCGACTGGCACGGCGACAACATCCCGCCCGAAGAGATCAATGTCATTGAGCGCGGCAAGAACTACGGCTGGCCCTTCTGCTACGGCGACAAGCAGCCAGACCCCTACGTGAACGTGGGCAACATTCCCGGCAAGGTGGCCAAGGAAGCCTACTGCGCGGCCACCCAGGGCAGCGTGCTGACCTACACCGCGCACGCGGCGGCCATCGCCCTGAACTACTACACGGGCGCGCAATTCCCGGCCGAGATGCGCAACGACGCCTTTATCGCCTACCGGGGCTCGTGGAACCGCGCAGAGCCCAGCGGGTACGAGATTGCCCGGCTGGTGTTCGACGGCCAGAACAAGCCCGAACGCATAGAGCCCTTCGTGACGGGCTTCGTGTTCCAGGACGCCCAGGACGGCCTGTGGAAGCAGTTTGGCCGGGTGGCGGGCGTGGCCACCTACACCGACGGCAGCCTGCTGTTTACCGATGACCAGAGCGGCGTGCTGTACCGCGTGATGTACACGGGAGGCAACTGATGAGGCGTTCTTTTGGACAGCAGACGCTGCTGGGCCTCATGGCCCTGGGCGCAGTGACAGGCGCAGCCCTGGCCGGCGGCCAGGACATGATGGCGGTGGCGGCCCCGGCCAGCACACCCCTGAAAGCCACGGCGGCCCTGCGCGACCCGGCCGGGCAGGTGCTGGGCACGGCCACCTTCGAGGAGCAGGGCATGGGCATGCGCGTGACCGTGCGGGTGTCTGGCCTGACCCCGGGGCAGCACGGCATGCACGTTCACGAATACGGGCGCTGCACCCCGGGCATTGACCCGGCCACGAACACGGTGGTGCCCTTTGGCGGCGCGGGCCCCCACTTCGACCCCGGCAAGAGCCACAACCACGACGACCCGCAGGCCGGCAACAAGTACGGTCACGGCGGCGACCTGCCTATGCTGACGGTGGGCGCCGACGGCACCGGCACGGCCAGCTTTACCACCCAGAAGTCCAGCCTGACCGGCATGAACGGCGTGCTGAACCGCACGCTGGTGATTCACGCCCGCCCTGACGACTACAAGAGCGACCCGGCCGGCATGAGCGGCCCCCGCGAACGCTGCGGCGTGATTACCCGCGACAGCTACAGCGCCCGCGACTACCCGCTGCCCGGCCCGCAGGACTTCCCCGAAGGCGTGGCCTACGACGCCCGGCGCGGCCTGCTGTTCACCGGCAGCGCGGCCAACGGCACGATTTACGCCATCAATGCCAGCACTGGGGCCGTGAGCAAGTTCAACGAGGGCGGCGGCCAGGGCCGGGCTTCCTCGCTGGGCCTGAAGGTGGACGCCCAGAGCCGGGTGTGGTCGGCCGGCGGGGCGACGGGCAAGGTCAGCGTCTTTTCCCCAGACGGCTTTCCCCTGGCCATTCTGGACACCCCCAAGTCGCCCAACAAGTTCATCAACGACCTCGCCTTTGGCCCCGACGGCTCGGCCTACGTGACCGACTCTTTCCGGCCCGTGATCTTCCGCGTGAGCCCGGACCTGAAACTGAGCGCGTGGCTGAACCTGGGCGGCACGCCCATCAAGTACGGCCCCGGCATCAACCTCAACGGCATCGTGGCCACGCCCGATGGCCGCGCCCTGCTGGCCATGCAGCTGAACACCGGCGAGCTGTGGCGCATTGACCTGCGCACCAGGGCCGTGCGGAAGGTGATGGGCGGACTCGTGAACGGCGACGGCCTGCTGCTGGATGGCCGCACCCTGTACGTGGCGCGCAACAAGGATCAGGTGGTCAGCAAGGTCAGCCTGAACGCCGATTACACGGCCGGCACCCTGGTGGCCGAGGAACCCGTGACTGGCCTGCGCTTTCCGGCCACACTGACAGCCATTGGGGGCGACCTCGTGGTCACACAGTCGCAACTGGACAAGCTGCAGGGCGGCACTCCGGAAACGCCCTTCAAGCTCACCCGCTTCAGAAAGTTCTAGCCCCCCTTCTCCGCGCCCCCCGGCCCCCACATGGCCGGGGGGCGCCGCCTTGCTGGCCCCCGGGTGAGCAGCCTGTCTCCCTGCCTCTTCCACAGCCCACTGCCTCAACCCCACAGCCCGGCTTGTAAGAACGCCGCACCGAATCCTGCGTTACGCTGGGCAGGTGACGAAACAAGGTGGCCCAGCCACCCCAGCCATCGAGGTGCGGGGGCTGTACAAGAGATACGGTTCAAACAGCGTCCTGGAGGACGTGCACCTGACCGTCATGCCCGGCGAGGTGTACGCCCTGACCGGCCCCAACGGCGCGGGCAAGACCACCCTGATCCGCGCCATGACTGGGCTGGCCTTTCCCTCTGACGGCGACGTTCGCCTGCTGGGGCGTGATGTCCACCTCGATGGGCAGCGCGCCCGCGCCTATCTGGGCGCCGTGGTGGAGGCGCCGGCCAAGTTCTATCCGCAGTTCACCGGCACGCAGAACCTGCAGGTGCATGCCAATCTGGCGGCCATGGCCCCGGGCGGGCGGCGCATCAGCCGCGACCGCATCCGCGAGGTGCTGGCGCTGCTGGAACTCACCCGCATGGCCGACAAGAAGGTGGGCGAATATTCGCTGGGCCAGCGCCAGCGTCTGGGCGTGGCCAGCGCCATGCTGGCCGAACCCAAGGTGCTGATTCTGGACGAGCCCACCAGCGGCCTGGACCCCCTGGGCATCGGCCTGATTCACCGCATCGTGACCAGTCTGGCCACCAGTGGCTGCGCGGTGGTGCTCTCCACGCACCACCTGCGCGAGATCGCCACCTACGCCCACACCGTGGGCATTCTGACGGGCGGGCGGCTGGTGGACACCGTGGACCTGCGCGCCCGGCAGGCGGCCTACCGCTTCCGGGTGGATGACCCGGTGGGCGCGGCGGCGGTGCTGGAACGGCTGCCCTTCGTGCGCCGCGTGAGCACCCGCACGCCCTACGCCATTGCTCACCTGGGCGGCGAGGCCCGCGTGCCGGATGCGCTCAGCCACCTGCACCAGGAAGGCATCCGGGTGTTCGAGGCCAGCCCGGACCACTTTGACCTGTACGAGTACTACCGCGAACGTGTGGAGCAAGCCTGATGACTGACCGTGCCCCCTTTCTGTCCCCCAGCCGGAGGCCCCTATGCTGACCCTCCTGAGCCTGGAATTCCGCAAGCTGTTTGGCGCGCGCAGCGTGCGGCTGGCCCTGCTGGTCACCTTTTTGCTGCCGCTGCTGTGGGCTTTTGCTCCCCGGCTGGACCAGCTGCTGCAGGTGAAGCTCACCAGTGGCTGGCAGCTGCCGGCGGTGAGCATCGGCGTGACCATTGGCTACCTGCTGCCGCTGTTCATTGCCGTGACTGTGGCCGAGATGATCGGTTCAGAGGTGGCGCAGGGCACGCTGGCGCCGCTGCTGCTGCGCCCGGTGGACCGCACCAAGGTCATTGCCAGCAAGCTGATCGCCGCGCTGACCTACCCCTTCCTGCTGATTTTCACCACGGTCCTGGGCTCGCTGATTGCGGGAATTCCGCTGGGCTTTGGCAGCTTTGCCGGGGGTACGGGCCTGGGGCCAGGGCTCTTTGTGGGCGTGGGCCAGCTGAGCCCGGACGCCGCCTTTGCCGAGGTGCTGCGCGGCTCGCTGCTGGCGGGTGTGGTGCTCATGCCCATTGCGGCGCTGTCGCTGCTGTTCGGGGTGCTGTACCTGAACACGGCCGCCGCCGCGCTGGCCACCTTCGCCGCCCTGATCGTGATGCGGCTGCTGGTGGTGCTCCCAGACGCCATTCAGCGCATTCTGCTGACCAGCCACCTGAACCTGTACGTGCAGCAGGGCGACATTCTGCAGCCGCTGATTCTGCTGCTGATCTACACCGCCGGCTTTGGCCTGATGAGCATCTTCGCCTTCGACCGCCGCGACGTGTAGGGCGGGGCCAAGGCCTCTTCTCCGGTGCCCAGACGCGGCACCGGCTTTTTTTGGCCTGAACGTGGGTCTGGCGCCGTTGGTCCAGCCTGAGAATGGGGCGGCGAAGGGCCAGAGTTAAGTACGTTGCACCTCACGTTACGACTTTGCAGGAGAGCACCGCAAAGTCTCCACTCCCGGTGCAACGTACTTTTTTCGATACTCGCTCTGCGGCGCAGCTGTTCCAGCCCGCTCGGTTGATCTAAAGATCAACAGCGAGCTACTTAGACTGCAGTCGTGTCCTGGCAAAGCGCCTTCAATCTGTGGCGGGAGCGTCCGTATCCTTCAGTCTCACCGTTAAGAGGAAAGGTTGACCCTTTGCTGCTGGATGCAGACTTGGCGGCACAACTGAAAAAGCTTCAGAGAGGTGGCGATGCTGTCGTGGTGTTTCAACTGGCCGAATTGCGCGACGCGCTCGTGAGGCTCCTGCCACAGATGCAGGGTGAGTGCCTGTCGTACTTCGCGGAAGCGGTTGAAGTTGCGGACCTTGCACTGGGCGAGCGCACGCAACGACTCGCCTGATCGCTTTATTGTTCCCCATACGCGGCGCCTTTTCCGCTGCTCTGTTCGTACTTCACCCAGCCTGTCCGCGCTAGCCTGACTCCATGACGGCTCCCCTCTCGCTGCATCCTGGCGGCAGCCTGTACGAGCGCATTGGGCCACAGGCGCTCTCGGCGCTGGTCACGCGCTTTTACGGCCATGTGGCGGCGCACCCGGACCTCGCCCCCATTTTCCCGGCGGACCTCACCGAGACGGCCGAGAAACAGCTGGCCTTCCTGACCGGCTTTCTGGGCGGCCCGCCGCTGTACCACGAGCGCTACGGCCACCCCCGCCTGCGCGCCCGCCACCTGCCCTTTGCCATCACGCCGGCGCGTGCCCGCGCGTGGCTGGCCTGCATGAACACGGCCCTGCGCGAAACCCCCGACATTGGGGAGGCCGAGGCCCACGAGCTGTACGCGGCACTGTCGCGCGTGGCCGTGCATATGGTGAACACGCCGGAACCCTGAAGGCGGGGCCCGCCCCCTTTCTAGGCACAAACTGGACAACTCTTTTCATTTGACTAGCAAGGTGGAGCCGGGGTTGCGGGGGGCTTTCCTACACTGCGGACCATGACCCCACCGACCCGCAGCATTGAAGACCTCCGCGCCGAGGTGGACCAGATTAACCGTGAACTGCTGAAACTGCTCTCGCAGCGCGGCGCCGTGGTGGCCCAGATTGGCCACGCCAAGACCCAGGAAGGCCGCCCCAACCATTACGACCCCGCCCGCGAGGACCAGCAGCTCAAGGAACTGGAAGCCCTGAACGAGGGGCCCTTTACCTCGGCGGCGGTCAAAATGATCTTCAAGGAAATCTTCAAGGCCAGCCTGGACCTGGAAGAATCCAACGACAAGAAGCAGCTGCTGGTGTCGCGCAAGGTGAAGGTGGAAGACACCGTGCTGGACATTGACGGCGTGCGCATTGGCGGCGACGCGCCGCCCGTGGTGATCGCCGGGCCCTGCTCTATTGAATCTGAGGCGCAGATGGAGCAGACGGCGGCTTTCCTGGCTGCGCGCGGCGTGAAGATTCTGCGCGGCGGCGCCTACAAGCCGCGTACCAGCCCCTACGGCTTTCAGGGCATGGGCGTGGACGGCCTGATTCTGGGCAGTCAGGTGGCCCAGGCCAACGGCATGCTGTTTGTCACCGAAGTCATGGACACCCGCGACGTGGAGATCGTGGCCGAGCACGCCGACATCCTGCAGGTGGGCGCGCGCAACATGCACAACTTTGCCCTGCTGCGCGAGGTGGGCCGCGCCCGGCGCCCGGTGCTGCTCAAGCGCGGACTGTCGGCCACCATTGAAGAGTGGCTGTACGCCGCCGAGTACATTCTCTCGGAGGGCAACCCCGAAGTCATTCTGTGCGAGCGCGGCATCCGCACCTACGAGAAGTGGACCCGCAACACCCTGGACCTCAGTGCCGTGGCCCTGGCCAAGCAGGAAACCCACCTGCCCGTGATTGTGGACGTGACCCACGCCGCCGGCCGCCGGGACCTGCTGATTCCGCTGGCCAAGGCCGCGCTGGCCGTGGGCGCCGACGGCATTCACGTGGAGGTGCACCCCAGCCCCGCCACCGCGCTCTCCGACAACGAGCAGCAGCTGGACTTTGAAGGCTACGAGCGCTTTATCGGGGCGCTGCAGGGCCAGCTGAAGCAGCCGGTCGGCGTGTAAACAGCAGCAAGGGCCGGGGGAGCATGAACGGCCCCCGGCCCTTGCTGTTGGCCCGGGTGCCCTTGAGGGCCCTGCCCCGCCCGGTTGAGCTGAAGATCAACAGTGATACGGACTGCCGTCCATTTCCGGAGCATCCGGGAAGAAGGGGGATGTTCCCCGCCTTCGGCGCTGTTCCAGCCCAATGCCCGGAACTCCGTATTTTTCCTTCTTCCGCTGGTCGGAACAATTCCGTAACGTGTTCCGGAATTTTTCGGAACCCATATGAGCGCCTTAAGGACGTTGCACCTCACGTTACGACTTTGCAGGAGAGCACCGCAAAGTCTCCACTCCCGGTGCAACGTCCTTTTTTCGATACTCGCTCTGCTGCGCAGCTGTTCCAGCCCGCTCGGTTGATCTAAAGATCAACAGCGAGCGACTTAACTCGGCGCGGCTTCGGTGGGCAGCAGCGCCAGCGTGCTCTCATCAACGGGCCGCAGGGGAAAGGTGTGCAGTTCCTGCACCTCGCCGCGCCACTCGCGGGTGAGACTCAGGGCCTCGACCTCAAAGTGGTCCAGGGGCGGCACCAGGGCCTGCACCTGCGCCCACAGCTCGGCCTCGGCCCAGGGCAGCACGCCCAGGGCCAGGGTCAGGTGGGGGCGGTACTCGGCGCCGTCGTGCCGGGCGCGGCTGGACGGCCCAATCGCCAGGGTGCGCGCGTGCAGGTCGCGCAGGGCCTCACTCAACTCGCACTCCAGAAAGAACATGCTGGGCACCCGTTTCCAGCCCACCACCCGCACGGTAAAGGCCGACTTGCCCCGCAGCGCCGCGCGGCACGCGGCGACCAGTTCGGCGGGGCCCAGATCGGTGTGAAACGGCGCGCGGATGTTCAGGTGCGGCAGGCCAAAGCCGCGCACGTTCAGGCGCTGCTGGGCGCGGCGCATCCAGGTATCCAGGGCTTCGGGGGGCCACGCCACCAGCGAATAGCGCGAGTGGTCCCCGGTGGGCAGGGCGGCGGCCTCGGGGGGCGAGTGCTCGGTCACAGGGGGCTTCAACCCACCCGGTAGTGGCAGCGGCCCTGGCCGCAGGCGATGCGCGTTTCGCGGGTGACCGGCACCTGCAGCAGTTCGGTGTACAGGCTCAGCTCGGCGGCGCACAGCTGCGCGTAGTGCCGCGCCACGGTCAGGTTGGGGCAGTTGTGCTGGGTCAGGGTCCAGCCCGCCTCTTCCCGGCTGGCGGTGGCTTCAAAGCCGTGTTCATTCAGCCGGGCCACCAGCGCCTGCAGCCGCTCGGCCAGGGGGCGGCCCAGGGGCATCTCGGGCCGCAGCCGCGCGGCAATCTCGGCGTTGCGCGCGCCCAGCACCTCCAGCACCGCGCCCTCGCCGTACAGGGTCTCAATGTGCCGCAGCACGTCCACGCACAGGCTGGAATAGGTTTTGGGAAAGGCCGCCTCGCCGCGCTCGGTCAGGGCAAAGACATGCTGGGGCCGCCCGCGCCCGCCGGGGCGCTCGGTGCGCGCTTCCAGCAGGCCCTGCTCCTGCAGGTCGCACAGGTGGCGCCGCGCCGCTGGAATGCTGACCTCCAGCCGCGCGGCAAGGTCCTGGGCGGTCTGCGGCCCGTGGCGCTTGACCAGATCCAGCAGCCGGGTCTTGGTGCGCTCGGTGCCGGGCGGCGGGGCCGCAGGGAGGGCGGTCATACGACCGTCAGTTGCCCCGGCAGATCGGCCAGGGCGCGGTGCTCGGCCCGCACGCTGATCTGCCCGGCCAGCCGCCGCGCCGCCTGGGCCAGCGCCACAGAGGCCGGGGCCTGCGGGTGGGCCAGCACAGCGGGGGTGCCGGCGTCGGCGTCCTCGCGCAGCGCCACTTCCAGCGGAATCTCGCCCAGCAGCGGGTACTCGCCCAGCTGGCGGCTGCCCCCGCGCCCGAACAGGTCGTAGGTGATGCCCGTGTCCGGCGCCACGAAGTAACTCATGTTCTCGATCACCCCCAGCACCGGCACGCTGGCCTTGCGGAACATGTCCACGGCGCGCGCCGCGTCAATCAGGGCCACGGCCTGCGGAGTGGTCACGATCACGGCGCCCGTGACCTGCACAGTCTGGGTCAGCGACAGCTGCACGTCCCCGGTACCGGGCGGGAGGTCCACGATCAGGTAATCCAGTTCGCCCCAGGCGGCGTCCTTGATGAACTGCTGCACCGCCGAGTGCAGCATGGGCCCGCGCCACACCAGCGCCTGCCCGGCAGGCGAGAGGTTGGCCATGGAGAGAAAGCGCAGGCCGTGGGCCTCGATGGGCTGCATCTTGCGCTCGGCATTGGCGCTGACCCTGGCCGCGCCCTGGCCCATCATGTGCGCCACGCTGGGCCCGTAGACATCGGCGTCCAGCAGGCCCACGCGGGCGCCGTCGCGGGCCAGGGCAGCGGCCAGATTCACGGCCACGCTGCTCTTGCCCACGCCGCCCTTGCCGCTGCCCACCAGCACCACGTGCTTCACGCCGGGCAGGGCCATCACGGCGGCGCGCACGGTGGCGCCGAAGGTCACGTTCACCGTCTGCACGCCGGGCACGGTCAGCACGGCGGCGCGCACATCCGATTCAATCTGGCCCTTGAGCGGGCAGGCGGGGGTGGTGAGGTTGACCTTGACGTGGACCGCGCCCGCCTCGATCTGCACCTGTTCGATCATGCCCAGGGACACCAGGTCGCGGTGCAGTTCCGGGTCGTTGACAGTGCTCAGGGCGCTCAGGACGGCGTCACGCATATGGGGCAATTAGTAGCGCAAACGGGCAGGCGCGGCAAGCCACGGGCTTACACTGCACCCCGCGCCGAACTGTGAGCTGCGGCCTATACTGGCGGGCGTGAAGTCCATTGGGCCCTATGTGGCCGCGCGCGACTTGCCGGGCCGCCCCAGCAGCCCGGTGCAAACCCTGCGCGCCACGGATCGCCTGACTGGCATGCCGGTGCTGCTGCACCTGCTGCCGGCCGCCGCCCCACTGCCCGAACTGCCCGCCCACCCACACCTGCTGGCCCCCGTGGACAGCGGCGCCGAGGGCGCGCAGCACTACGTGGTCACCGAACTGCCGCTGCAGGCCCGGCCCGCCAGCGACCCGGACCTGACCGCGCGCGGCGCCCTGGCCGCGCTGAGCGCCCTGCACGCGCAGGGGCTGGTGCACGGCGGCCTGAGTCCGTCGCAGCTGTGGAGTGTGGACGGGCAGGTGCTGCTGGCCGGTGCAGGGCTGCCCTGGGGCGGTCAGGGGCGCCCGGACGACGACCTGTACGCCCTGGCGGTCATCCTGCATGAGCTGGGCGGCCTGCCGCGCGCCCTGGAGCCCCTGGCCACGCAGCCGGGCCGCCTGAGCGCCGCGCAGGCCCTGGCCCGGCTGGGGGCGCCGCCAGCAGCCACTTCCCCGGAAGCGCCGGTCCCCCCGGCTGACGCGAAGCAGACTTCTGCAGCACAGACGCCCATTGCACAGACGCCCGCTGTCCAGGCTGCTCCTGCGCCTGAAGCCGCCGAGCCTGCCGCAGCCGCGCGCCATGACGGCACGCCCATCGTGCTGGGGGCGCCGCCAGGGGCCGGGCCGGTTGAGCCCACAGAACACCCGACCGGCGGTGACGGGGCCACGGCGCCATCCACTGTGGTCGCCACCCGCCCGACCACTGGCGCCCCGGCCACCCCCAGCCCCGGCGCTGCCCGCTCCCAGACCCCCCAGGAACGGCGCCGCCAGGAGAACGAGGCCCGCCGGGCCCAGGCTGCCCTGGACGCCCAGGCGGCCGCTGCCCGCAAGGCCGAGGCCCGGCGCGCGCAGGCAGCAGCGGCCGGGCCCGCCGCGCCGGCCCCTGTGCAGATTGGTTTTGACGACCTGCCCGCCTGGACCCCCGACGCCCCCCCGGCCCCAGGCCCCCGGGTGGGTGAGGCCCCCGGCGCGCGTGAGGTGGAGCGGCTGCCCGCCTCCCTGCGCCGCCAGACCCCGCCCCCCGCGCCCGACCCCGAGCCGGCCCCCACCCGTCTGCCCCGGCGCACGGCGGGCGAACCGATTCGCATTGGCTGGGACGAGGACGATTCCTGGCGCGTGGTCCGCGAGGCCCCGGCGCCCGCCCCGCGCCCCACCATGCCCGAGTGGGCGCGCCCCGAATGGTTTGGGCCGCGCCGAGCCGTGACGGTGCTGGCAGCGCTGCTGTTGGTGGGCGGCACGTGGTGGGCCCTGTCGCAGCGGCAGGCCGCCCCGGCCACCCCAGCCTCCGCCACCCAGCGCTGCTGCGAGGTGCGCCTGACCGTGCGCGGCACCCCCGGCGTCAGTGCCCGCCTGAGCGTGGTGGACGCCCCGGAAGGCGCCGGACTCACGCGCGGTCAGGACCTGGGGCGCGCGCCGGGGCTGCTGCGCCTGCCACTGGCGGGCACCTACCGCCTGCGCGTGGTGGCCGACGGCTGGAGCCCCGCCACCCTGACAGTGACGGTGCCGCGCACGCAGCCGGTGACGATTGACCTGAGCGATTAGGGGGCTCTGGGCCATGAGCTCTGGGCTATGAGGGAAAGGCGGGGGCAGGGCTGGGAAGTGGGTGGGCACCCGAAGAGCTCCCGCTTTGCTCTCCCCTCCGCAGTCCGCCGCCCCTCTCCCCAAAGCTCATGGCTCAGAGCTTCTTCCTGCCCCCGTCTGCCCCGCCCGGACGCGCCGCCTGACCCCACATGACACAATCAGGGCCGATGAGCGTCGTCATTCTGGATTTCGGCAGTCAATTCACGCGCCTGATCGCCCGGCGCCTGCGCGAGCTGGGGGCCTACAGCGTTATTCTGCCCGGCGCAGCCTCCCTGGAGCGCATCCTGCAGGAAAAGCCCCAGGGCATCGTGCTCTCGGGCGGGCCCAGCAGCGTGTACGACGCGGGCGCGCCGAAGCCTGCTCCCGGCGTGCTGGACCTGGACGTGCCGGTGCTGGGTGTGTGCTACGGCATGCAGTTTCTGGCGCACGAGGCGGGCGGCGACGTGAAGCGTGCGGGCAAGCGCGAATACGGCAAGGCCGACCTGACACGCTACGGTGGGCAGCTGTTTGAAGGCATTCAGGGCGAATTTGTGGCCTGGATGAGCCACAGCGACTCGGTCACGCAGCTGCCCGCCGGCTACGAGGTGGTGGCTGAAACCGAGGACACCCCCGTCACCGCCATCGAGAACCGCGCCGCGCGCCGCTACGGCGTGCAGTTTCACCCCGAGGTGGTCCACACCCCCAAGGGCGGGCAGTTGCTGGCCAACTTCCTGACGATCTGCGGCGCCGCGCGCGACTGGAACGCCGAGCACATCATTGAGGAACTGATCGACGGTGTGCGCGCCCAGGTGGGCGACGGGCGCGTGCTGCTGGCGATTTCGGGCGGCGTGGATTCCAGCACATTGGGCCTGCTGCTGGCGCGGGCCATTGGCGAAAAACTGACCGCCGTGTTTATTGACCACGGCCTGCTGCGCCTGGGTGAGCGCGAACAGGTAGAAGCGGCCCTGAAACCCCTGGGCGTGAACCTGATCACAGTGGACGCCCGCACCGAATTCATGGCGGCGCTGGACGGCGTCAGTGACCCTGAGGAAAAGCGCAAGATCATTGGCCGCGAATTTATCCGGGCCTTTGAGCGCGAGGCCCGCACGCACGGCCCCTTCGATTTCCTGGCGCAGGGCACCCTGTACCCGGACGTGATTGAGTCGGCGGGCGGTGAGGGCGCGGCGAACATCAAGAGCCACCACAACGTGGGCGGCCTGCCGGACGACCTGCAGTTCAAACTGGTGGAACCCTTCCGTACCCTCTTCAAGGACGAGGTGCGCGCCCTGGCCGCGCTGCTGGGCCTGCCCGAGCACATCCGCATGCGCCACCCCTTCCCCGGCCCCGGGCTCGCCATTCGCTGCCTGGGGGCCATCAGCGAGGACAGGCTGGACATCCTGCGCCGGGTGGACGACATCTTTATCTCGGGGCTGCGCGAATTTGGCCTGTATGACGGCTGCTCGCAGGCCCTGGCGATCCTCACGCCCATTCAGTCGGTGGGCGTGATGGGCGACGAGCGCACCTATTCCTACACGGCCGCCCTGCGCGCGGTGACCACCGACGACTTCATGACCGCCGAGTGGGCCCGCCTGCCCTACGAGTTCCTGGCCACCATGAGTAACCGCATCGTGAACCAGGTTCACGAGATCAACCGCGTGGTCTACGACATCACCGGCAAACCACCCGCCACCATCGAGTGGGAATGAACATGGGCCCCCATAGACGCTGCGCCTGCATGAGCGCCGATCCACCCAGCGGGTGAGCACGCGGCCCCCAGGGGCGCAGTAGTCTGGGGCGCATGGGCCGCATCCGCCAGGCCAGTTTGTCCCGGACCGCCGATGGTCAGGAGGTCGCGTGACCGGGGGCGAGGCCAACCGGGCCCTGCAGCGTTTTGGGGTGCTGCCCAAGCCCGCCCTGCAGGCCCAGGCGGTGGTGCTGCTGGCGCAGTCGGCGCAGGACGTGTTTCAGCGCTGCGTCGAACTGGCGCTGAGCATCACCCGGGCCTCGTCCTCGCTGATCACGCTGTACCGGCCTGAAGAAGACCTGCTGGAGCTGGTGGCGGCGGCCGGTCGCCACAGCGAGCAGGCCCTGGGGCGGCGATTGCCACGCGGGCAGGGGCTGGCGTGGCGCGTGGTGGATTCCGGCGAGCCACTGCTGCTGGAACGCGCCGACAGCGCCCCGGAAGCGGTGTATGTCTCGGGGCGCCGGCATCCGGCCATGTACCTGGGGGTGCCTATTCTGGACCCGGACGGGGCGCTGCTGGGCGTGCTGTCGGCCGACACTTCTGACAGCCCCGAGCGCCTGGGCCCGGACGACGCCCAGGCCATGCTGCTGCTGGGGCAGGCGGCGGGCGTGGCCTACACCCGCTGGCGGGCCCTGGACGTTGCGCAGCGCAGTGCCCGGCAGTTTGAACGTCTGGCGCAGCTGTCGGCGGAGCTGGAGGGTCAGACGCAGCCAGAGCCGATTGTGCGCTGCGCCCTGCGCGCCCTGCTGGAACTCAGCGGCTTCACGGCGGCCGGGGTGGTCACCGTGGACCGGCAGGGCCAGGCCCGCCTGAGTGTGCTGGAAGGCGACGCCGACACCCAGGCCCGGGTGGAAGACGTGCTGGCCGAACCCCACCATCCCAGCGGCCTGATTGGCCTGGTGCTGGGCAGCGGCCGGCCACAGGTGGTGCCGGACTACCAGAACTGGCCGGGGCGCCGCCCCGACGTCACGCGGGTGCGCAGCGCCCTGGGCGTGCCGCTGCGCCGCGCCGGCCAGACGGTGGGCGTGGTGTTCCTGCTGCACATGCAGCGCCCGGCCGAGATTCCGCGCGACCTGCAGACCCTGCTGGAAACGGTCTCGGCGCGCATTGAGCAGGCGCTGGAACGCAGCGCCCACCTGGAACACCTGGAACAGACCCGCGAGGCCGCCCTGCGCGCCCTGGGCCGGGTGCTAGAAAGCCGCGACGGCGAGACCTTCGGGCACACCGACCGCGTGACCCGGGCGGCGCTGGCCCTGGGGCAGGCGCTGGGCCTGAACGAGACGCAGCTGCAGCAGCTGCGCTGGGGCGCGTACCTGCACGATCTGGGCAAGGTGGGAGTGGGCGACCACCTGCTGCGCAAGCCCGGCCCCCTGAGCCCCGAGGAGCGCCAGGCCATTGAGCGCCATGTGGTGCTGGGCGACCAGATGCTGCGCGACGAGACCTTTGTGCCGCGCGAGGTGCGCGAGATCGTCCGCTCCCACCACGAGCGCTGGGACGGCGGCGGCTACCCCGACGGCCTCTGTGGTGAGCAGATTCCGCTGCTGGCCCGAATTTTCAGCGTGGTGGACGTGTACGACGCCCTGATCAGCGAGCGGCCCTACAAGCGCGCCTGGACCCCGGACGCCGCCCGCGCGTGGCTGCGCGAGGCGGCGGGCACCCAGTTCGACCCGCAGATTGTGGCCACCTTTCTGCGCCTGCTGGCAGAGTCCCCGGGGGCCCAGCCCTGAATGGCGTTCTGCGGCCGACCCCCGCTCCCCCTGCCGGCACAGATCCGCCCCCGGCTTCATGAAGGACACCCGGCCAGGAGCGCGGATACACTGAGCGCCGCCATGATCGTTTCTCGGCTCGGCTGGCCTGCCCTGCGCGCGGCCCTGTGGCTGGGTGCCCTGAGCCTGGGCACCCAGGCCAGCGCCGCCACCGGCTGGGCGGCCCAGGCCACGGCCCTCTTTCCACAGCCCACCACCCGCTCGGCCGCCCTGCGGGTGGTGGCGGCCAGCGAGCGGCTGGACATTCAGCGCTGTTCGGCGCTGTGGTGTCTGGTGCGCGTGGGCACGCAGGACGGCTGGCTGCTGCGCGCGGCGGTGAACATGAGCGGCCCCTGCGCGGCGCTGGTGCCGCTGGGCCTCAAGGACCTGCGCCGCCACGAAGCCGCCTACAGCCCCGAGCGCGACCCCGACCGCAACGGCCGCGCCTGCGACCAGCGCGACTTTCTGCGCACCGGGGGCCGCTGAGCCCCAGCCTGCAGCGCCCAGATGAAGGGCGGTCCCCCACGGCCCGGGTCAGGGGTCTGTGAGGATTCATTGGGTAGCGTGCCGTATGCCCCGCCCTGTTCAGGCCCAGCCCTCCCCGGGGGCCACGGCCGCGCTGTCCCTCCAGGCCACGTTGCAGCAAGCCGAAGCGCTGAGCTTTTCCGATACCGCCCAGGCCGAGGCGCTGCTGCGCGGCGCCCTGGCCCAGGCGCGGGCGCTGCGCGACGCAGCCAGCGAGGGCCTGGCCCTGGTGATTCTGAGCAGCGTGTATTTTTACAATTCCCGCTACGCCGAGGCCACCCAGGCCAATGAACAGGCCCGGGCGCTGGCCCGCGCACACAACCTGCCGCTGATCGAGGCGCGCGCCCTGAGCGGCCTGGGCATCAATGCGCGGGTACAGGGCGAATTCGGGCAGGCCATGGAGCATTATCTGGAAGCCCTGCGGCTGACCCAGCTGAGCGGCGACCAGGAAAACCAGATGCGCATTCTGATCAACATCGGGGTGCTGCGCATGAACATCGGTGAGTACGACCTGGCCCTCGAAGCCCAGCAGCAGGCCAGCGAGCTGGCGCTGGGCCTGGGCCACCGGGTGGGCCACTCCATTGCCACGGTGAACACGGTCGTGAGTTACCACCACCTGGGCCGCTACGACGAGGCGGTGGCGCTGGCCGCCGAGCACCTGCCGGTGCTGCACGAACTGAAGCTGCGCCAGAACGAGGCCGTGATGCAGGCGTATGTCACGCACGCGCTGGTGGCGCGGGGCGAGCCGGCGCGCGCCGCCGAACTGGCCCGCCAGACCATTCCCATGGCCCGGGACACCGGCAACCGCGAGCATCTGGTGAATCTGCAGTCGGGCTATGGCCGGGCGCTGCACCAGCTGGGCCAGCTGGACGCCGCGCACGAGCAGCTGCGTTCGGCGCTGGACACGGCGCGCGCCTACGACCTGAAGGTGCAGGAGCGCACCCTGCTGGCCTACCTGGGCGAGGTCTGCGCCGCGCGCGGCGCGTGGGAAGACGCCTACCACTATGCCCAGGCCGAGCAGTCCCTGAACCACGAACTGCACCAGCAGGACAATGAGCGCCGGGCCAAGGTCCTGGGCGTGCAGATGCAGCTGGAACTGCACAAGCGCGAGGCCGAGGCCGAGCGGCGGCGCAACCTTGAACTGTCGGAGGTGAACACGGCGCTGCAGCAGGCGCAGGACCACCTGGCCTACCGCGCTGCCCACGATCCGCTGACGGGGCTGGCCAACCGCGCCCATTTTCAGGCCGAAACCGAGCGCCTGCTGCGCCAGGGCGGCGCACACCTGGGCATTCTGTTTCTGGATCTGGACCGTTTCAAGCAGATCAACGACACGCTGGGACATGACGCCGGCGACGAACTGCTGCAGCAGGTGGGCCAGCGCCTGACCCGGCAGGTGCGGCGCGGCGATCTGGTGGCGCGCATGGGCGGCGACGAGTTCACGCTGCTGCTGCCCGGACTGCGCCAGGCCGCCGATGCCGAGCGGGTGGCGCGCAAGATGCTGCGGGCCCTGGCGGCGCCCTTCACGGTGCAGGGGCGCGAGCTGCATGTAACGGCCTCGATTGGGGTGGCGGTCTCGCCGCAGGACGGCCACGACGTGACCACGCTGCAAAAGCACGCCGACGTGGCCATGTACCGCGCCAAGCAGGAGGGCAAGAACGACGTGCGCACGTTTTCAGCCCCCATGGCCGAGGAAGCCAGCGAACGCGCCGAGCTGGAACGCGACCTGCGCGAGGCCCTGGGCCAGCAGGCCTTCACGCTGCATTACCAGCCGCAGGTGGACCTGGACACCGGCACCCTGCGCGGCTTTGAAGCGCTGCTGCGCTGGCAGCACCCGGTGCAGGGCGCGGTGCCGCCGGCTAAATTCATTCCGGTGGCCGAGGAAAGCGGCCTGATTGTGCCGCTGGGCACCTGGGTGCTGCGCGAGGCCTGCCGGCAGGCGGCGGCGTGGCAGCGGCGGCAGCCCGGCGTGACGGTCAGCGTGAATGTCAGCCCGGTGCAGTTCAACAAGCAGCACTTCACGGCCACCGTGCGCGAAGCCCTGGACGCGGCGGGGCTGCCCGCCCGCTGCCTGGTGCTGGAACTGACCGAGCGCACGGTGCTGCAGGATGTGGCAGCGGCCACGCGCCAGCTGGAGCGGCTGCGGGCACTGGGGGTGCGCATTTCCCTGGACGATTTCGGCACCGGCCAGAGCAGCCTGGGCCTGCTGCGCCACATTCCCATTGACGACCTGAAGATTGACCGCTCTTTCCTGCCGCAGCCCGGCGACACGGCGCCGGCGCAGCGCAAGGCCAGCGCCCTGATCGCCACACTGATCACCCTGGGGCAGGCCCTGCAGCTGCATGTGGTGGGCGAGGGCGTGGAAACCGGCGAGCAGCGCGACCTGCTGGCGGGCCTGGGCTGCCCGGCCGCCCAGGGCTATCACCTGGGCCGCCCCATGCCCGCCGCCCAGGCCGAGGCCCTGCTGACCCCAGCCCAGGCCCCCGGGGACCCCGCGCGGGCCGCCCCAGCCCCAGTCCCGCCGCGCCCGCCTACCCGGGAGTGATGGAGCGCCGGGGAGCGCGCACTGGGCGCCCCTGTCAGACGGGCCTCCCCTGATTCCAAAGCGTATTGGGAAGGGCGCAGGGGTGTTTGTTCATCGCCGGAGTCCCGTCTTTTGTCATGTTGGCTCTGCGAGCCCGCTCACCTGAGTCCTGTGTCACTCCAGTTGCAGGTAGATGGCCTTGAGGTACTGGGCTTCCGGAAAGCTGGCGTGGTGGTCCGGGGCGTGCTGCGTGGTGCGCAGCTCGCGCCAGGGGCGGCCACTGCGATCGGCGGCGTCCCGCACCGCGTTCCAGAATTCCTCGGCACTCACATGGGCCGAGCACGACGCACTGAGCAGCACGCCCCCGCGCTCCAGCCGCCGCAGGCCGTCGGCGGCCAGCTTGCCGTAGGCCCGGGTGGCCCCGGCCCGCTCCTGTTCCCGGCGTGCCAGCGAGGGCGGGTCCAGAATCACCAGATCAAAGGTGCGCCGGGTCTGGGCCAGCCACTCGAAGACATCGGCCTGCACGGTTTCGTGGGAGGTACGCAGCGCCGGATTCAGGGCAAAATTGCGCTCTGCGCTGGCCAGGGCGTGCGCGCTGAGGTCCAGGCTCAGTACCTCGCGCGCCCCGCCCCGCGCGGCATACAGCGAAAAGCCCCCGCTGAAGGAAAAGGCGTTCAGCACCCGCCGCCCCCGGGCCAGACCCTCCACGCGGCGGCGGTTCTCGCGCTGGTCCAGAAAGAAGCCGGTTTTCTGGCCGCGCAACACGTCCGCCTCGAAGGCCAGCCCAGTTTCGTGGAACACGACGGTGCCCTCTTCCACGTCACCGCGCAGCACCTGCCCGTCGTGCAGGCCGGCGGCCACGGCCAGCGCCTCAATGTTGCGGCTCAGGCGCAGCACCACGGCGAAGCCCGCAAACCGGGCCTGCAGCAGGCCCAGCACCCGTTCCAGGTGAACAAACCACGCGGCGGTGTACAGCTTGAGCACCAGCGTGTGCGCGTAGCGGTCCACCACCAGCCCCGGCCAGCCGTCGGATTCACCGTTGACGACGCGGTAGCCGTCGGTGTCCGGGCCAAACAGGGGCGCGCGGCGGGTCAGAGCGGCGTCCATGTGGGCAGCCCACCACGCGTCGTCCAGGGTGGCGGGCAGGCCCTGGTGCAGCACCCGCACCCGCAGCGGACTGCCCGGGTCGTACAGGCCAATGGCCAGAAAGCGGTCGCGGCGGTCGTAGATCACGGCCAGCTCGCCCGCCTCGCCCTCTCTGTTCTGTGCGCGCAGGCTGGACTCGTACACCCACGGGTGCCCGGCGCGCAGGTGGCTTTCGGCCGCCGGTGACACCCGCAGGCGCAGGCGGGAACGGGGGGCAGGGGCGCCTTGCATCCCTGCAGGGTAGCGCAGCGGCGCGGCCCCTACGCGGCCGGCAGCCGCCGCGCCAGCACCCGCAGCACCAGCGGCGCCAGCACGGTGGTCAGCAGCACCATCAGCAGCACCTGGGCATAGACCGGCCCCGTAATGATCCCGGCCGCCAGCCCCAGGCTGGCCACAATCAGGCCCACCTCGCCGCGCGGCACCATGCCCACGCCCACCAGCCACGCCCCGGGGCCCAGGCTGCGCGCCCCCAGCACGCCCCCCAGCAGCTTGCCGGCCACCGCCAGAAGCGTCAGCACGCCCCCGGAAACCAGCACGGCGGCGCTGCCCAGCACGCTCAGGTCCACCTGCAGCCCCACCACCACGAAAAAGATGGGGGCCAGAAAGGCTTCCAGGGCATGCACCTTGCTTTCAAACTCCAGCTCGTCCTTGACCTCGGCCAGCACCATGCCGGCCAGAAAGGCCCCGATGATGGGCGCCAGGCCCGCCACAGTGCTCAGGGCCGCCACCCCCAGACCCACCACCACCGCCACGTTGAACATGCGCGCCAGGCTCAGGCCACGCAGGCGCGACTCGAAGCGGCGAATCAGCGGCAGGCCCAGGGTCAGCACCAGCGCCACGAACCCCAGGCTGAGGCCCAGAATCAGGGCCACCTTGCCGGGCCCCACGTCTTCCCCGGCGCCCAGGCCGCCCACCACCGCCAGCAGGGTGAGGCCCAGAATGTCGTCAATAATCGCCGCGCCCAGGATGATCTGGGCAAAGCGGGCATCCAGCAGGCCCAGTTCCTGCAGCACCTTGGCCGTAATGCCCACCGAGGTCGCCACCAGGGCCGTGCCGAGAAACAGCGCCGTGAGCAGCCCCTGGTTCTGCCACAGCCCAAACGCCAGTCCCAGGCCCAGCGGCAGGGCAATGCCCAGCAGCGCCACGGCCAGGGCTTCTTTGCCCACCGCCAGCAGGTCACGGAAGCGGGTTTCCAGGCCCACCATGAACAGCAAAAACACCGCGCCCAGTTCGGCCAGGCTGCGCAGCACCTCACCCGGCTGCACCAGATTCAGCAGGCCCGGCCCAATCAGCAGCCCCGCGCCCACCTGCCCCACCACCGCCGGAATACCCAGGCGCCCGGCCAGCGCCCCACACAGGGTGGCCGCCAGCACCACCCAGAACAGGCTGAACAGCAGCTCGGCGCTGCCTTCCGAACCCGCCGCCCGCGCCGAGCCAGACACCAGCAGGGTACAGGCTAAAAAACGAATGATGTTGGACATACACCACCTCCCAGCGCCGGCGCCGCACAGGCACACAACGGCAGGAGACAGGCCAGATTGACCTGTCTCCACCCGGGGGCCTATGGGGGCCCGCCCAGCCGCTGCACCCGAAGTTCGGGGGCGCGGCGCTGCTGGTGTTCAGCATAGCAGAACGTGGCAGGGCTGAATCCATCCTTTTTTCATCTTGAGCGGTGGGCCCGGCGCATCTGCGGCCTGCTGGGCGCTGGCTGACCGCTAGGCTGCTCCACGTGAAACGTTCGCTTCGTCTGGCTCTGCCGCTGATTACCTGCTCTGCCCTGCTGACCGCCTGCCCTGGCAACGGCGACGGCGGCGTGACGCCCCCGCCCCTGACCGACACCACCGCGCCCACCGTGGCCCTGAGCGCCAGCCAGAGCGGCCGAGTCGTTACCCTGAGCGCCACCGCGCAGGACAACGTGGGGGTCACCCGGGTGGACTTCTACAGCGGCGACCTGCTCATCACCAGTGACACCAGCGCGCCGTACAGCGTGGGGCTGAACCTCACCACCCAGAGCGGCGTGCAGAACTACACGGCCAAGGCCTACGACGCGGCAGGCAACGTGGGTGTGGGCGGCGCTCAGCTGACACTGGCACCGGCGCCCGCGCCGGCCACCCTGTACCAGGGCGTGTGGGGCTGGGGTTTGGTGGACGCCAGCGACAGGGTGGTGGACGAAGGCGCCGTGATCTTTGATGAAGAGGGCACGTTCGGGAGCCAGAAGGCCGCCCTTGGCGCCTACATGAATGACGCCCAGACTCGCCTGGGCTATAGCGTGATGGGTGAGATTCAGCGGGTGGGCAGCCTGGACGTTGCGTTTAGCGCCAACACGAATGTGAACGATTCCAGCTTCTATTTCATCGGGGTGGACACCGACAGCCGCATGGGCAGCTACCAGGGCATGGCAATCTTCGAGGGCGGCGGCGCCATTTTTGACGCGCAGGGGAACGCGCAGGAAGTGGCCGTGGTTCTGTTTCAGGTCTCCACCACCGTGCCTGCCAGCGCGCAGGCCCAGGAGGCACTGAAGGCCCAGGCGCGCGCCCAGGTGGCGAAACTGGCGGCCCAGCGCCCGGCAGGCCTGGTCCCCCTGAAAACCAGCTCCGCTGTCCTGCGCGACGCGGCCAGGGCCTTCCTGAAGTAAAGCGCAGGGCGAGAAGGGACGGAAGCGCGAGGCCTCCGTCCCTTCTCGCCCTGCCCTCCGCTCAGTCGGCGGCCTGACTCTGCTCGCCGGCGGGGTAGACCTCGATAATGCCCGCCGCGCCCATGCCACCGCCGATGCACATGGTGATCAGGGCCTTGCCGCCGCCCCGGCGCCCCAGTTCATAGATGGCGCTGGTGGTGAGCTTGGCGCCGCTGCAGCCCAGCGGGTGCCCCAGGGCGATGGCGCCGCCGTTCACGTTCATCTTCTCCTCGTCCAGCCCCAGTTCACGGGCCACGGCCAGCGACTGCGCGGCAAACGCCTCGTTCAGCTCGATCAGGTCAATATCGGCCAGGGTCAGGCCCGTCTGGGCCAGCACCTTGGGCACCGCCTTGACCGGGCCAATGCCCATCAGTTCCGGCTCCACGCCCGCCACCGCAAAGCCCAGGAACTTCGCCAGGGGCTTCACGCCCAGTTCCTGCGCCTTCTCGCCGCTCATGATCAGCACGGCGGCCGCGCCGTCACTGAAGGGGCTGGAGTTGGCCGCACTGACCGAGCCCGTGGCCTTGAATGCCGGGCGCACCTTGGCCATGTCCGCCAGATTGGCGTCGCGGCGAATCAGCTCGTCCTTGTCAAACTGCACCGTCTCGGACTTCATCTTGGTGCCCTTCAACCTGTCCACACGCACTGGCACAGGCACAATCTCGGCGTCAAACTTGCCGGCGTCCTGGGCCGCCGCCGCGCGCTGGTGGCTGCGCAGGGCAAAGGCATCCTGATCCTCGCGGGAAATGCCGTACTTGGCCGCCACATTCTCGGCGGTCAGGCCCATGCCGATGTAGGCGCCGGGGCGGCTGTCCACGAGGTCCAGGTTGGGACTGGGGTTGTGGCCGCTCATGGGCACCATGCTCATGGATTCCACGCCGCCCGCCAGCATCACGTCGGCCTGCCCGGTCTGAATGGCCGCCGCCGCCATGGCGATGGTCTGCAGGCCGCTGGAGCAGAAGCGGTTGACCGTCACGCCGCCCACGCTGTCAGGCATGCCGGCGCGCAGGGCGGCCAGCCGGGCCACGTTCAGGCCCTGCTCGGCTTCGGGGATGGCGCAGCCCAGGTAGACGTCTTCCACCACGGCGGCGTCCACACCGGCACGCTTGACGGCCTCGTTGAGCACCAGGGCGGCCAGATCGTCGGGGCGGGTATTGGCCAGCGTGCCTTTCACGCCGCGCCCAACCGGGGTACGAACAGCAGAAACAATAACAGCGTCACGCATGAGGTTCTCCTTGCAGAGGGTCAGGCGGCGACTGAAAGCGCTCTGCCTGACGGAGGAAGGTGGAAAGTTGGGAAGCGTAGAGCCGGCGCCAGAACGGCTGAAAGCCCACGCCACTGCGCTCTTCGAGGTCGGCCCGGCCCCGGGGGTGGGCCAGGAGACGGCCCATTCCACTGACCGGGGCGGGTCCGGCCAGCAGTTCGAGGGTCTGGACATGCTTGACGTTCTTGTACCCGTAGAGCCGGGGCACCACCAGACGCAGCGGAGCGCCGTGCGCCTGGGAGAGGGGCTGGCCCGCCAGCCGGTCAGCGAGGAGGGCGGAGGGGTGAAGAAACTCCTCCAGAGGCAAACAGGTGGCGTATCCGTCGGCGCCGCTGATTCGCACGTGGCTGGCAGAGGGCCGCGCGGCTTCCCGGAAAAACGCGGCCCAGAGGTCCTGCACCCGCCACCCCTCCCAGCACAGGTCCGGCACGCTCCAGGTGGTCACGCAGTGGAAGTGTGCCGTGAGCGCCACCCGGGGCAGCGACGCCAGCTGTCCATGCGCCACGGCGAGTGGAAAGTGCACCTCCCCGTGCAGCCCCAGGGCCCTGACGGTGGAGGGGTCGGCCCAGCGCTGGACATACTGGGCCAGCCCGAACCGCGGCATGGGTCCGCTGAGCCAGCGCTGGCCTGATGGCAATGGATTCATGGAGTTCCTCCGGCCAGCACCCTTCCTACAAACGCCTCCAGCTGCGCGTCGTACTTCTCCGGGTCAATGTTCCAGCAGCGGATGTGCTTGGCACCTTCAACGCGGTGGTACTCGATCAGGTCGGGGCGGGCGGCGGCCAGGGCGTCCGCCTGCGAGATGGGAATGGTGCGGTCGCGGGTGCCGTGCCACAGGATCATGGGCAGGGTGAACTTCGGCGCGGCACGCAGCTGGTCCACCGTGTCGAAATCCTGCCCGCTGCGCTTCGTCACCACCCACTGGGTAAAGGTGGCCACATGCCGCGCCAGCAGCCTGGGCAGGCCGAAGCGCTGCCCCTGCCACAGAATCGTGGCCCGCCAGTCCAGCACCGGGCAGTCCAGGGCCACACCCTGCACCGGGATGGGAAACGGCTGGTGCCTGTCCCGCAGCACGCTCAGGACAATGTTGCCGCCCATGGAAAAGCCGTACAGCACGGCCCGCTTGTACCCGTGGTCCCGGGCCCAGGTCAGCGCGGCCAGCACGTCCTCGGCTTCCTGGTCGCCCAGAGTGAGGTAACCCTTGCCTGCCCGGGGGGCGCCGTGCGCATTGCGGAAGGTGACGAACAGCGACCCCGTGCCCGTGCGCTGCAGCGCGGGCAACATGCGCAGCGCCTGGGCCCGCTGCCCCCCATGGCCGTGAACCACGATCACCAGGGTATCGGCGTGTCCGGGCACCGTGCCGGTGGGCGGAATGTGCCACGCGGGCATGTCGCCCACCGGGGTGGATACAACGGTGTCCTCGTACGCCACGCCCAGTTGCGCGGGCGTGCCGTTGTACACGAAGGTGGACACCCAGGCTAGGGCGCCGTTGGGCAGCACGCCGCGTTCCTGCAACACCGCGCGGCGCACCAGGGTGCCGGCCAGTTTGCCGCCGCCCAGCACCGCGTGCCCCCGGTTGGGCCGGATGGGCACCACACCCACCACCCCGCGCGAGAGCGTTTCGGCCCCGGCAGGCAGGTACACCTCGTTGCCCCGGCGTCCTACCGGCACAAACACGCCCTTGACCCAGCGGGTCTTGGACCGCAGCGTGATTTCCGCGCCGAACAGGGCCCCGACGAGGACGACGGCGGCGTAGCCGAGGGTGAGCCAGGGCAGGGCGCGGCGTTTGCGGATGGTCCGCAGATGGCGGAAAGCAGATGGTAGATGGCTCATGGCTGCCCCAGCTTAGTGATCAGCGCCGTGAGCTTCGCCGCAAGAACACGCGCCTGCTCGTTCAGATCGGCGGTGCTTGGGGCAGGGAGATAGGCCAGCCGCACCGACAGATGTAGCCCACTGACGACCTCGTACAGAGAGCCTCTGGACTGGGTGAGGAAACGACTGAAATCCCAATCTGTGCCGCGCCCCCGTCCCTCAGCAATGTTGAGGGTGACGGATGTGGCTGCCCGGCGAATCTGATTCGTGAGGCCAAATCGCTCGTCAGATGGCAGCGCCGCCGTCAAGGCATAGACCCCTGCCGCAAACTCCACGGACAGCTGATACACCTCCAGATCCTCGAACGGAAAGAACCCCCCCGAGTTCAGCACGGTTTTCAGCGTTCTGCCATCTGCCATGTGCCATCTGCTCCTGCTCAGTTCCTGAGCGGCTTGCCCGTCTTGAGCATGTGCTCAATGCGCTGCTGCGTGCCCTTCTTGCCTAGCAGGGTCAGGAACGCCTCGCGTTCCAGGTCCAGCAGGTGCCCCTCGCTGACCCTGGCCGCGCGGTTGTTGCCGGTGCCGCCCGACAGCACACGCGCCAGCTGTTCAGAGACCACGAGGTCGTAGTCGGTCACGTAGCCGCCCTGGTGCATGCCGTGCAGGGCGCTCTTGATGGCCGCAATCGCCGCGTCGCCCATCACGGGAATGTCCTGGCGGGGGGTGGGCTGCACGTAGCCCGGGGCCAGGGCCAGCACCTGCCGCTTGGCTTCCTCCAGGATGTGGTTCCTGTTCATGGCCACGGTGTCGGTGGCGCGCAGGAAGCCCAGGCCCCGCGCTTCCAGGGCGCTGGTGCTTACCTTGGCGGTGCCGATCAGCTCAAAGGCGCGCTGCACGGCGGGCAGCAGGGTGGCGCCCACACGCTGGCCGGGCTGCTGCAGGTCAGTGAAGCGCAGCAGCATTTCCTTGGTGCCGCCGCCGCCCGGGATCAGGCCCACGCCCACTTCCACGAGGCCCATGTACAGCTCGGCGCTGGCGACCACGTGGTCGGCGTGC
The DNA here is from genome assembly GCF_003028415.1 of Deinococcus arcticus. Taxonomy (NCBI): domain Bacteria; kingdom Thermotogati; phylum Deinococcota; class Deinococci; order Deinococcales; family Deinococcaceae; genus Deinococcus; species Deinococcus arcticus. The sequence goes on along the minus strand of NZ_PYSV01000007.1, from coordinate 30,430 downwards.
AGGGTGAATTCAGCGCCGCCGCCCAGGGTGAGGCCGAAGGGGGCCGCCACCGTGGGGTGCGGGCTGAAGCGCAGGCTGGTCGTGACCTGCTGGAACTGCTTGACCATGTCGTCCAGCTCGTCCCATTCATCGGCCTGCGCCTGCGAGAGAATGAGCGGCAGGTTGGCCCCGGCGCTGAAATTCTCGCCCTGGTTGCCCACCACCAGCCCCGCGTAGCCCATCTCCTGCACGAGCTTGTGGGCGTCCTGCACGGTGCGCAGCTGGTCCTCGCCCAGGGCGTTCATCTTGGCGTGCCACTCGGCCAGCAGCACCCCGTCGCCCAGGTCCACGATGCTCGCGCCTGCGCGCTTCTTGACCACCCTGGTGGCGTCTTTCTTCAGGTCCGTCAGGATGAAGTACGGCGCCTCGTATTTCGTGGCCTCGCCCGTGGGGGTCACGGTTTCGTCGCCCTCGTAGAACTTCTGGCGACCACTGGCCTTCATGGCGGCCAGCAGCGGGGGCAGGGTGCGCCCTTCAGCTTCCAGGTTCCCAATGACCGTCTGCACGCCCAGGGTGTCCATCGTCTCGAAGGGGCCCTGCTCCCAGCCAAAGCCCCACTTCAGGGCGTTGTCAATGTCCTGCAGGCGACCGCTGACGTTCCCGGCCATCTTGGCGGCGTACCAGAAGCCGTCGTTCATGACGCCGCGCAGGAAGTCGCCCTCCTTGCCCTCGGCGCCGTACAGGGCCCGCACGCGCTCGGGCAGGGGCCTCCCCTTCACGGCCTCCACGGCGGCCACCTTCACGCGGCCCCGGTCCTCGTACTCGAAGGTGTCCAGATTCAGGTGCAGGATCCTGGTCTTACCCTTCTCGTCCTTGGTCTTCTTGTAAAAGCCGCTGCCGGTCTTGTCGCCCAGGAACTTCTTGTCTTCCACCAGCGCGCGGAAGGCGGGGGTCAGGGTAAAGTCCTCGTCGTCGGGCGTGGCCCGATTCAGGTCGTTGGCCACGTGGTAAATGATGTCCAGGCCCGACAGATCGGCCGTGCGGAAGGTCGCACTCTTGGCGCGGCCCAGGGCGGGGCCGGTCAGTTCGTCCACCTCGGCGGGGCTCAGGCCAGTTTTCGCCATATGCCCCATGGCGCGCACGATGCCGTACACGCCAATGCGGTTGGCCACAAAGCCGGGCACGTCGTTGGCCAGCACCACGCCCTTGCCCAGCGTGGTTTCGGCAAAGGTGCTGAAGGCCTTCACGACCTCGGGGTCGGTCTTGGGCGTGGGAATGACTTCCAGCAGGTGCAGGTAGCGCGGGGGGTTAAAAAAGTGCGCGCCCACGAAGCGGCGCTGGAAGTCCTCGCTGCGGCCCTCGGTCTGGAGGTGCATGGGAATGCCCGACGAGTTGCTGGAGATGATGGCCGTCTTCTTGGCCACCTTCTCCACCTTCTCCCAGAGGTCGCGTTTGGCGTCCAGCTTCTCAATCACCGCTTCCAGCACCCAGTCAACGTCCTTGAGTTTCTTCAGATCGTCTTCAAGATTGCCGGGCGTAATCAGGGCGGCGCGCGCCGGGTCCATGAACGCGGCGGGGCGGGCTTTCAGGGCGCGCTGAATGCCCTGCTTGGCCAGAACATTCCGGTCGGGGTTGTCCGGCAGCACGATGTCCAGCAGCAGAACGGGAATCCCGGCGTTGGCCAGTTGCGCGGCGATGGCAGCGCCCATGACACCCGCGCCGAGAACGGCAGCCTTTTGAATACGGTAGGGCTGAATCTTCATGCGACCTCCTGCGAGATGGTGAAAAATTAGACTCGGTTCAAGTTTAAAGCCGTGCCGGGGCGTTTGTCCACTGAAGGGGAGGCAGGAAGCGGGACGCGGGGCGCGGTGAAAAACTGGGGGCTGCAGCTTACAGAGGCGGGAGGAAGGTGGGGGTGCCCGTCTCCCGCGCACTGCGCCCCGCCAACCATCTCAAGGCCCGCTGTCCGGCCTGGATGTACGCCGGCTTGTGGTGTGTCAGCCCGAACGCCACGTCGCCCAGGGCGCGGCAGGTGGCATACCACGCGGCCCGGCGCACCAGGGCCGGGGACTGGGGCGCGACCGCCAGAGCCGCTGCCAGCAGCCCGGGCTGGGCCCAGTGCAGCAGGCCCGCCCAGTCGCGTGCCGGGTCACCCAGTGCGGCGTCGGCCCAGTCGAGGACGCCACAGGGCAGACCCGCCGCATCCAGCAGCACGTGCTCGGCAGCAAAGTCACCGTGGAGAGGCACCAGCGGCACGGCCAGGGGGGGCGGCGCCTGGACCACAGCGCGCCACCGCGCCGCCTCTGGGAGCAGGCCCGCCGCTTCGGCCATGCTCAGGTCCGCCAGGGCCGCGTCCTGCCAGTCCTGGCCGCCCGGGTCGTGATCGGTGGCAAGCGTCACGGCGGCGGCGGGAACGTGGTGCAGGGCGGTCAGCAACCGGCCCAGCACCCGGCCCACCTCGACGGGCTGCGGCAGGGCCCTGCCCAGGGCCGGCAGACCCGGCAGCCGCCGCGCTACCGCGCCGCCTTCCGGGCACAGCGGGCCCACCTCCACCCAGTCCAGCACCTCGGGCACCGGCAATGGCAACAACGGGGCCAGCGCCGCCAGCAGGGCCGCCTCTTGGTGCAGGGCCTCTCCCCCACCAGCCCACCTGGGGCAGCGCAGCACGTGCTCTTCGCCCAGCGCATACACGCGGTGGTCGGTGCCCTCGCCCAGCCACGTCACCGGCTGACCCGCCCAGGCCGGGGGCAGCAGGGTTGCCAGCTGGGCCGGGCTCAGGGCAGGAAGGGTGCGCCTTACAGCCACCCCCGCACCACGAACACCAGCCCCAGCCCAGCCAGGGCCAGCAGCGCCGCCACGCTCAGGCGGCGGTCCTGGCGCCAGCCGGCCAGGGCCACCCACAGGGCCGCCAGCACCGGCACGCCCGCCACCCACACCACGCCCACCCAGGCGAGGTCCGGCGCCAGCACCCCCACGGCCAGCAGGACCACGCCCACCCAGAAGCCGGCCGGGTACAACCACGCGGGCAGGCCGGCCAGTTCGGTGCCCGGCGACTGAGGCGTCATGCGTCCCAGTCCGGATACTGCTGGGGCGCGGTGCCCAGGGCGTCCAGCACCCGTGGCAGACGCACGCGCGGCGGCGCGTCCTGCAGCCCCTGGTAGGTCACATCGAAGGTCCAGTCGTCGCCGTAGTCAAAGAGAAAGGTCCAGGTGGCCTGCCGCCCGAAGGGCACCGTGGCCGGCACGCCCTTGACGCCGTGTTCCTCGCGGCCGGTGGGCAGGCCGGGGCCCAGCAGCCCTGGCCCGCTCAGCACGGGGCCCACCACCTGCAGCTGCCCCAGCACCGCGTCCAGCCCGCCCGGCTGCGCCAGCCGCTCCCGGATCTGGGGCGGCAGGGACGAGCCCTCGTCCTGCTCCTCGTCCAGCAGCAGCCCATCGGCAAAGGTGCGCAGCTGACCTGCCAGGGCCGCGCGCAGCCGCTCCGGGGCGTGGGGCAGCAGTTCTTCTTCCAGGCGCCGGGCCAGAAAGGCGGCCGTTTCGCGCATCAGGGCGTGGCGGTCCACCGTCTCCAGCAGCAGCATCAGGGCCAGCTGCGCCTCGGCAGGCGGGGCGGGCGGCGCGGGAACGTGCGGCGGCGCGGCCCTCTGCGGGCCCTGGGCCATCTCCATGTCCTTGAAGAGTTCATAGGCCACCTGTGCGCGGTAGGGGTTCTTACCATCGAAAAAACCGAAGGCGTGGTCAAAATCGAAGTCAAAGGCCGCCACGATGGCCCTTGCCAGGGCGTACAGATCTGCTCCCGGCGCCAGCCCCACCACCCGGAAGGGAAAGCGCCGCTCGCCCTGCACCTTCACGCGGCTGACGACCTTAAAGACCTGCATCTGACGGGCTTTCTTCGTGGGTGGCATGACGGTCTCCTTGGGGCCGGCGCCCGGTTTCAGGCCCAGTATTTCCACAGCAACTGCCCGGCCGTGAAGATCAGCAGCAGGCTGAACAGAAGTTTGAGCCGCGCCGCCGGAATGCGGCTTTGCAGGCTGGCCCCGGCCCGCGCGCCAATCAGCACGCCCAGCGCCACCCCCGCCGCCAGGCGCAGGTCCAGCAACCCGCCCGCGTGGTACACCAGGGCGTTGCCCACGGCGGTCAGGCCCATGATGAAGGTGCTGGTGGCAATTGCCTGCCGGATGGGCACCCCGGCCAGCAGGTTCAACACCGGCACCTGCACTGTGCCGCCGCCGATGCCCAGCAGGCCGCTCATGATCCCGGCAAAGGTCATGGCGGGCGGGACCAGGCGGCTGGGGGGCCGCTCGGCGTCCACGCGCCGCAGGCCGCGCAGCAGGGTGTAGGCCGAATACAGGAGCAGCGCCGCAAACACCGTGGCCACCGCCTGCGCCGGCAGCACCAGCCCCAGGAACGACCCCAGGGCCCCGCCCACAATCGTGTAGGGCGAGAGCAGATAGCCAGTGCGGGCGCGCACCAGTCCCTGCTGCAGGTAGCTGGCCGCGCCGCTGAGGCCCACGGCCAGCACGCCAATCTGGCTGATCGCCACTGCCTGGGCAATGCTGATCTCCTGGCCAAAGAGCGGCAGCACGAATTCCAGAGCCGGCACCACCACCACTCCGCCCCCTAAGCCCAGAATGGCGCCCAGCACCCCGGCCAGCAGCCCAATGCCGATCATGGCCAGGGTCAGGCCGGTCAGCACCCACGCCTCTGGCTGGGGGCGGCGCAGGTGGCAGGCCGCCATAGTCCGGATGTGCGCATCACACCCCGGAGGCTAACATGCCGCCTCGCCCGGCACCCGCACCAGCGCGGCGCTGCGGCCCCCGCCCGCACGCTTGGCGCGGTACATGGCAGCGTCGGCCTGACGCACGAGGCTGTCCTCGCTGGCGCCCGTGCCGTCCATACGCGCCAGCCCCACCGAACCGGTCACCTGCACCTGCGCGCCGCCGGACAGCGTGACAGGCTCGGCCACCGCCGCCACCACCCGCTCGGCCAGCGCCTGCGCTGCCTGGGGGCTCTGGCTGGCCGGGCCCAGCAGGGCGAACTCGTCGCCGCCCAGCCGCGCGGCCTGGAAGTGGGGCGCGCCGCAGGCCGCCAGCCGCTGCGCCACCACCCGCAGCACCTCGTCGCCCGCCGCGTGGCCGTGGGCGTCGTTCACCGGCTTGAAGCCGTCCAGGTCCAGCAGCAGCACCGCCGCGCCGCCGGGCAGCGCCGCCCGCAACGCGCGGTAAAAGCCCGCGCGGTTGAGCAGCCCCGTCAGGCCATCGTGAAAGGCGCGGTGCTCCATCTGCGCCTGACTGAGGCGCAGTTCCTCGGCCTGGGCGCGCAACTGCCGGTTGAGCCTCAGGCTCTCGGCATGCGACAGGGCCTGGCGCAGCGTGACCACCCCGAACACAGCCGCCGTCAGCAGCACCACGCCCCGGCCGGTCAGGGTGTTCTGCGGGCCGTACAGCACCAGCAGCGCACACGAGGTCAGCACCGCCGCGTAGGGCAGGGCGCGCAGCACCGTGTCCAGCCGCGCGCTGGCCCGCCGGGGCCCGGCGCGGTCCACCCCGGCAGACAGCGCGCCCGGCGAGGCCAGCCACACGATGCCCAGGGCCTGCCCCGCCGCGCCCCAGGCCCACAGCAGGTCAATGGGACCGCGCGGCTGGTACAGGCGGCCCAGATTGAAATACAGCAGGTCGGCCACCACGTAGGCCAGCAGGCCCAGCAGCAGCGGCCAGCGCGTGAAGGACAGCGGCTGGCGCAGCGTGAACAGCACCAGCACCAGCATCACGATGTCCAGGCCCACATACCCCAGGTTCAGCGCGCGGAACACCACCGTGCTGCCCGGGTCCTGCAGCAGCGGCACCACGGCCAGCACCCACGACACCTGGGCCATCACCAGCCCCACTGTCAGGCTGTCCAGCAGCGCCGCCGGGTTGCGCCCGCGCCCCGGGCCCAGCAAAAGCAGGCCCAGCAGGCCCACGTAATACAGCAGGTACCCGGCGTCGGCCACCGAGAGGTCCGGCGCCTCCCGCCCCGGCAGGTCAAACAGCAGCACCCAGGCGGCCTCGCCCGCCGCCAGCGCCGAGAGGCTCAGGACACCCCAGCCCAGCACCCGGCGCGCCGCGCCCCGCGCCCGCGCGAACGCCTGCCAAGCCACCGCCGCACACAGCAGCAGGATCAGCAGATACAGCACGTCCACAGCGTGGCTGTCCTGGGCCCCCAGGCGCAGGCCCAGCAGCAGCGCGCTGTACAGGGCGGCCACGCCCAGCAGCACGGCAGATAATGGCGACAGAACACTCTTCATGGGCGGCGCCTCCAAGACCAGGGGCGGGGAAGCTGGGCCCACTGTAGGCGCCGCCGCGACACAGGGCTCTGACAAATGCCAGGGTGATACGGACTGCCGTCCATGTCCGTACCATCCGGGCAGAAGGGGGATGTTCCCCGCCTTCGGCTGGGGGCAGTCCAATTCCCGGAAATCCGTATTTGTTCCTGCTCCCTCCGGTCGGAAACATTCCGTAACGTGTGGCGGAATGTTTCGGAACTCGTATGAGTTCGCCGCGTATGGACCCGGCCTGGGCCACAGAGGCTGACCCACCGCCGCCAGCGGCCCGCGCCGGCCCGGGGGCCCCTTTTCAGCTGCGGGTGGCTTCCGGGTACTCGAAGCGGGCGCCCAGGGCTTCGAGGTGCCGGAAGAAGTGCGGGTAACTCTTGCGGATGTGGTGGGCCCCCGCAATGCGAAGGGGCGCGCGGGCGCTGAGCCCCAGGATGGTCAGCAGCATGATCATGCGGTGGTCGCCGTGGCCGTCGGCTGTCACGCCCCCGGCCACCCCGGGCGCACCCGTGACGCTCAGGCTGTCGCCGGTCTCGCTGGCCTGCAGGCCTAGGCGCTGCAGCTCGCGCCGGGTGTCGGAGATGCGGTCGCATTCCTTCAGGCGCAGGGTGGCCACGTTCTCCCAGGTGCTGGTGCCCTGGGCCAGCGCGGCGGCGGCCGTCAGGGCCTGCACCGCGTCGGTAAAGCCGTCGCCGTCGCGCGTGACCGCCCGCAGGGGCGCGCCGCCGTGCACCGTCAGGGTGTCGCCCTCCCGGGCAATGGCCGCGCCCATCTCGCGCAGCACTGCCACGGCCTCGCGCTCGCCCTGCAGGTCCTCCTCGCGCAGGTTGGACAGCCGCACCTCACCCGGACGGGTAGCCGCCGCCGCCAGCAGGGCCGCGCTGCCGGGGTAGTCACCGGGCACGGGCACCCGCCCGGCGCGGTAGGTCTGGCCGCCAGGAATGGTCACGCGGCTCAGGTCCTCACTGGCGCTGGCCTGCACCCCGAACGCCCAGAGGGTGTCCAGGGTCTGGCGCAGCGGCGCGTGGCTCTTGATGTTCCCGGTCAGGCGCACCTCCAGACCGCCGGGCAGCAGCGGCCCCAGGAACATCAGGGCGCTGGCGTACTGACTGGACCGCTCGGCACTGACCTCCACGGGCCCCCCGCGCACCGGCCCGCTGATGGTGACGGGCAGCCGCCCCTCCTCGCTGCGCACCCGCGCGCCCAGCCGCACGAGCGCTTCGAGCAGGTCCCCCTGCGGGCGCCGCCCCAGCGAGTCCGAGTGGTCGGTCACGAAGGTGGTGTCCTCGGTCAGGGCCGCCACACCCATCAGAAAGCGGGCCACGGCCCCCGCGTTGCCCGGGTTGAGCGTCATGCCGGGCCGGGGCCGCGCCCCGAAGCCGCGCACCACCACGTCCTCACCTAGGCGCTCTATTCCGGCGCCCCAGTCGGCCAGACAGCGCAGCAGGGCCTGCGCGTCCTCGCTGGTGGCCGCCCCCACCACTCGCGTCTCACCCGGCGCCAGCGCCGCCGCCAACAGGTAGCGCGTGGTGTAGTTCTTGCTGGGCTGCGCCCGGACCTCGCCGCGCAACTCGGCGGCGGGGTACACGATCACATCGAACTTCTCCGGCAGGCCGTCCATGCGGGCCAGGGTAGCGGGGCGGTGAGGGGCCGGGGGGCGGGTTGTCGAGAAAGGGCGGGATGTGGGGAGTAGAGACAGAGGGGTGTGGGTTGTGGGAAAAGCAGGGAGGTGAGGGCAGACACGCCGCCCGCCTTATTTCGTCTTTTGACTTTCAGAAGTAAAACTTTCTGGGCCGCACCAAGCCTTCGTGCCCCCTTCCCGCCCGGGTTCAGACGAAGCCGTCGAACGTGGCCGCCCCCGAACGGGGGCGGCCCCTCTGCGGGGAAGCTCTGCGAGTCACTCATCTTGATTTGGTGACATAGGCTCACTTGCTCCTTGGCGCGCAGCGCGCGGGCGTCTGCAGATGGGCGGAGAAGTGCGACGGCGTACACCGCGGGGGCGAAGACAAGCGGTTCTGCACCGTCAGTCGAAACTCTTGCCCAGCGCAGCGTCGCTCGCCCCGCTGCCAGGTTCCAGGCGCGCCCGTCAAACCAGCGGCAACGTGCAGGCCGCCCTGCGCGGCGAAGTCGTCTCCCCTCTGCTGCGCAGCTCTGCGAGTCTGGGGCTGGGGGGTGGGGCAAACAGGCAGTATCAACGCGCAAATCAACCCCCACGCGATCAACCCCTCACCCTCATTGATACCCGCAACGGCCGAACCGTCCTACAACGCCCAGATCACCCCCCCCGCAATCAACCCTGCCCCCGTCCCCACCAGCAGCGCCGTCTGCCCTTCGCCCAGCCGCCTCCCCGTCACCGCCTGATGCAGCGTGAGGGGCAGGCTCGCCGCGATCACGTTCCCCAGTGTGGGCAGCGTCACCTCCACCCGGTCCGCTGGCCACCCATAGCGCTGCAAGAGGTCCAGCCCCGCCTGACTGGCCTGGTGCGGAATCACCCGGTCAATGCCCGGCAACCCCGTACTCAGCCCGGGACGCAGCCGTTCCAGAAAGCCCGGCACCACCCGCGAGGCCAGTTTGAGCACCTGTAGTCCCTGCATATCGAAGGTAAAGTCGCGGTGTTCTGCACGGGGATTCTGCGGCGTCAGCAGCGTGCCGCCGCCCCGGATGCGGGTGTGGTCGGCGCCCTCGGGGTACGTTTCAATGCGCGCGGCGATCAGCCCCTGCCCCGGGCGCTCGGCTGGGCCCAGCAGCACGGCGGCGGCGCCGTCGCCAATCAGCAGGGTGCTTTCCGGCTGCGCCGGGTTCAGGCCCAGGCTGCCGGCCTCGGTGGAAATGATGAGCACATGCCGCGCCTGCCCCGCGTGAATCAGCAGGGCCGCGTGCTGCAGCGCCAGCAGGAAGCTCAGGCAGGTGCCGTGCAGGCTGTAGGTGGCCGCGCCGCGCAGGCCCAGTTCGCGGGCAAACAGGGCTGCGCCGTCGGGAATGGGCTGCAGCTGGCTGCCGCTGGCGTTGAGCAGCACGTCCACGTCCGTCACGTTCAGCCCGGCGGTGGCCAGCGCGGTGCGGGCCGCCTGCGCGCCCAGGCTCAGGGCACTTTCATCGCCGGACAGCCAGCGGCGCTCGCGCACCCCACTGCGTTTCTGGGCCACGTCGGCCGGCACGCCGCACAGGGCCGCCACCTCGGCAGTGGGCACCACGCGTGCGGGCAGGGCCTGGGCGGTGGCCAGCAGGCGCAGGCCCAGGAGCGAGACAGGAACAGGCGGAGCGGTCATGGGGTCTCCTCTGGGTGGGGGCGCCAGCGGCGGTGGACCCGGCGGCGCTTGGTGCCCGGCAGCGGCGGCGGCAGCGGGGCGGTGCTCAGCGTCACCCGGGCGGGGTCGGCGCCGCTGCGGCGCAGGGCGGCGTCTACCCCGGCGCGGGCCTGCGCCGCCAGTTCGGGGGTCCAGGGGTCCAGCGCCAGGGTCAGGGCCGCCGCCCCGGTCTGTTCGGCGCGGTAGTCGCGCAGGCCCGGCAGCGCGGCCAGCGCGCCGCGCAGGAAATCGGGCCAGACGGTCACGGTCTGCCCCCCGGGGCCGGGCAGCTGCAGGGCGTCGTCCTGACGCCCCGCAATCGCCGCCACCCGCCGGGCGGCGCGGCCACAGGGGCAGGGCTCTGGGTGCAGCCGCAGCAGGTCGTCCAGGCGGTGGCGCACGAAGGGCTGCACGCGGCGGCGCAGATCGGTGATCACCGGGCGCACCAGCCCGCCGCCCACCTCTTCCAGGTCAAAGTGCACGTGGGCTTCCGTCAGGTGCAGTTCGCCGTGTTCGCAGGGCAGCCCCAGCAGCCCCTCGGTGGCCTGGTACACCTGCACCACCGGGCCCCAGGCGCGCAGCGGCGCAGCGTCGTCGGGCTCCAGCACCTCGGCCACGCTGACCACGCGCTGGACCTGCACCTGGGCCCCCGCCGCCTGCACCGCGCGCAGCACGGCCGGCGGCCCCACCACCAGGGTCGGGCGGAAGGCGGCCAGTTCACGGGCCAGTTCGGGAACTGGCCGCAGCAGATCGAAAAACCGGAACTCCAGCCGCCGGCTGCCCACACTGCGGTACAGCGGGCTGTCGGCGCGCAGGAAAAAGGCCACGCGGTGGCGCCGGGTCAGGCCGCGCCAGCCGCCGGGCAGCAGGGCGCGCAGCACCGTGCCTGCCCAGCGCGCCCGCTCGGCCTCGCCCACCAGAAACACGCCCTGGGTGCCGCTGGTGCCGGTAGACAACCCCACGGTGACTGGCCCACGCCGCGTGGCCAGCCGGGGCGTGAAATCACGGGTCTGCTCGGCCTGCCGGGCAGTGGCCAGCGCCTGGGCCAGGGTGACCCCCGCCGTGTTCAGCGTGTCGAAGCTGGCCAGCATCTGGGGCTTGGTGGTGGGTGGCAACTCGCGCCAGCGGGCCAGGGGCAGCCCCGCTGCCCGGAAGCGCGCCGCCACCGCCGGGCTGTGGGCTGCCACCCAGCGCAGGTGGTCGTGCGCCAGCCGGTTCTGGTGGGCGTCCAGGGCGGCGCGCGAATGGAAGGTCAGCCGGGCATCGTCCAGCGCAGCGTGCAGCACAAGCAGGGGATTCATGGCCAGCTCTCCGGGGCGTCGTGGCTCACCTGAACGCGTGCGCCGGGATGGGCCTTCAGAAAGGCGCGCAACCGGGCCCCACTGGCCTCCTCCTGCGCCGGGTCGAAAAAGGCGGCTCGGGCCAGCGGGTGGGGCGGGTGCACCTCGCGGGCGGCGCGCACGCTCCAGGCGGCGTCGGCGGCCAGCACGGTCAGGCCCCGGGCCTCGGGGACCAGCAGGCCCACCATGCCGGGCGCGTGGCCAGGCAGTGGCGCGGCCCACACCGAGCCGTCCCCGAACACGTCGGCCACCTGGGAGAAGGGCGCCAGTTCAGCTGGGGCCGCCTGAAAGGTGAGCCAGCGGGCGCGGGCCTCGAAATCGCCGGGCAGGGTTTCGGGCAAAAAGGCGCGGCGCACGGCCTTCAGGCCCCGCAGTGGGCGCAGCGGCTCGTAGGCGGCGCGGTCCAGGTGAAAGGTGGCGTGCGGAAAGTCGCGCAGGCCCCCCACATGGTCGGCGTGCAGGTGCGAGACGATGATGTGGCGCACCTCCTGCGGCGCGAACCCCATCACGGCCAGCTGAGCGCGGGCGGTGTCCTGCGGGCGCAGCCGCACCGGGGTCACCAGGCCGTACAGCACGCCCGGCCAGCGGCGCATGGCCTGCAGCGCGGGGGCGCCGTAACCGGTATCGAACAGCACCGGGCCATGCAGCGGGTGCAGCAGCAGCGCAAAGCCCGCCGGGTACGCCTGCACGCGCCACGGGGCCCCGCGCTCGGTGATCGCCGCGAGGTTCAGGCAGTCCCCCGCCTGCAGCGGGATCACGCGCACGGGGCTCACCGCTGCCCCCGCAGAGCCGCGAGGACCTCGGCCAGCCCCTCGTCTGGGGTCACCACCGGGGCGTACCCCAGCCGCTCGCGGGCGCGGGTCAGGTCCAGGGTCATGGGCCGGGTCAGCAGGCGCACGCCGCTGGCCGTCAGGGGGGGCTCGGGCCGGGCGGGGTGCAGGCGCGCGCTCCATTCGAGCAGGTGCGCCGCGCCCTCCAGCAGCCGCGCGGGCACGAACCGGGCCGGACGGGGCACGCCCAGTGCGTCGGCCAGCCGGTCCAGGGTGGCCCACAGGGGCAGGCTCTGGCCATCGGTCACGTTGTAGATCCCCGGGGCCGGGCGGGCCAGAGCCAGTTCTGCGGCGTGGGCCGCGTTGCGCACGTGGGTCAGGTCGGTCCAGACCTCGGCCCGGGTCAGGCGCGGCAGCCGCCCGGTCTGCAGGGCGCGCGCCAGCCGGGGCACGATGCTGGTGTCGCCCACCCCGTACAGGCCGCGTGGCCGCAGAAGGGTGGCGTCGGGGAGCGCCGCGCGCACCGCTTCCTCGGCCAGAAACTTGCTGCGCGCATACAGGCTGTCAAAGCGGGGTCCCACGGGCGTGTCCTCGCGCACCGCGCGGGTGTGGCCGGTCGCGTTGTACACGCTGGGCGTGCTGATGTGCACGAGGCGCAGCCCGCCAGCGGCGCAGGCGCGGGCCAGTTCGCGGCTGGGGTGAATGTTGTCGGCCTCGAAATCGGCCCAGCGGCCCCACAGGGTGGAGCGGGCCGCCGCGTGCACCACCCCGTCCACGCCGCGCAGCAATTCGGGCCAGTCGGCGGCGCGCAGGTCGGCGGGCACAAAGCGCACCCCGGCCTGCGCCAGCCACGCGCCCCGCCCGGCGTCCCGGCCCAGGCCGCGCACCTCATGGCCCTGGGCCGCCAGACGGCGGGCGATCTCACCGCCCAGGAAACCCGTTGCGCCGGTCACAAGCACTCGCATCTGACTTCAGAGTATGGGCCCACCCGGCTCCGGCCAGGGCAGAACCGGAACGCAGCCCAAGCCCCGCACCCGCCCGCAGGCCACATGAGGGCGGAGCGGCTGCGTCATGAAGCCCAGGCGGGGCACGCCGCCCCGCCTCTCCCTGGCGCCATGGCCACCCTTCCTTCTGCTGCTGGCCAGCGCCGGCTGTCCCGCACCCGCCCCCACGAACCCACCAGTATGCTCCTGGGCCACGCCCCCATCACCGGGGCCGCCTGGCACAGCGGCCGACCGGGGCGAGGCGGGGGTGTTCACCCTGACCGTGGCCGAAGTGCTGGACGCCCTGACCGGAGCGCTGGCGCCGCGTGCCAGGGTCAACGCGCTGTTTCGCAGAAGCGGAGACCGCTGAGGGCGACCCGCGTTATTCAGGCCGGGTCACCCGGTACTGCCGCTCGCCCTGAACGGTGACCGTGACCGTCACCCGGCCACCTTCCACGGTCACCGTGCAGGCTTCGGCGCCGCGTGGCAGCGGTTCGGAAAGCGCCTGGGTGCAGGGCTGGGTGTAGCTCAGCTGGGGCGAGGGCTGGGTGGCCTGCACGGCGCCCGCCACCCGCACCGCGTAGTCGCGCACCGCGCGGCCCTGCCAGGACAGGGTGGCCACCATCAGGCCAATCAGGGCAAAAAAGCCCACCAGAATGGCCACGAAGGTGCGCTGGGTGCGGGCGCGCATCTCGGGCGTCACCTCGCGCAGGTCGCGGCGGCCCGCCGGACCAGCGGCGGCCGGGGACGGCGGCGGGGACGGGGCGGGGCGGCGGCGCTTGCTCACAGCGGCCAGCCTAGCGCGCCTGCCCCGGCCGGAAGCCTCACGGTACACTGCACCCCATGAGCAAGGTCATCATCATCGGAGCCGGCGGCGTGGCCAACGTCACTGCCAAGAAGTGTGCCCAGAACGACAGCGTCTTCACGGAGGTGCTGATCGCCACCCGGACGGTGAGCAAGGCCGACAAGATCGTGGCCGAGATCAAAGAACACATGCCGCACAGCAAGACGGCATTCACGACCGCCACCGTAGACGCCGACAACGTGCCGGAACTGGTGGCGTTGATTCGTGGCTTCGGGCCTGCGGTGGTCATCAACCTCGCGCTGCCCTACCAGGACCTGACCATCATGGACGCCTGCCTGGAAACCGGCGTGCACTACCTGGACACCGCCAACTACGAGCCCAAGGACGTGGCGAAGTTCGAATACTCCTGGCAGTGGGCCTACCAGGACCGCTTCAGGGAAAAGGGGCTGATGGCGCTGCTGGGCTGCGGCTTCGACCCCGGCGCCACCCAGGCGTTTACCGCCTACCATGCCAAGCACCACTTCCAGGAGATTCATTACCTGGACATCGTGGACTGCAACAACGGCAACCACGGCAAGGCGTTTGCCACCAACTTCAACCCGGAAATCAACATCCGCGAAATCACGGCGAACGGCCGCTACTGGGAAAACGGGCAGTGGGTGGAAACCCAGCCGCTGGAAATCTCCCAGGACATCTATTACCCCAAGGTGGCCACCCGCAAGAGCTTTGTTCTGTACCACGAGGAGCTGGAATCGCTGGTCAAGCACTTCCCCACCATCAAGCGCGCCCGCTTCTGGATGACCTTTGGGGAAGCGTACATCAAGCACCTGAACGTCCTTGAGGGCATTGGCATGACCTCCATTGAGCCGATTGACTTCCGGGGCCAGAAGATTGCGCCTATTGAGTTCCTGAAAGCGGTGCTGCCGGCCCCCGAGTCGCTGGCGGCGGGCTACACCGGCCAGACCTGTATTGGCGTGCAGGCCAAGGGCACCGGCAAGGACGGCCAGCCCAAGGTGCACTTCATTTACAACGTCAAGGACCACACCGAGTGCTACCGCGAGGTGCAGGCGCAGGGCGTGAGCTACACCACGGGCGTGCCCGCCATGATTGGCGCCATGCTGATGCTGCGCGGCGACTGGCTGCAGCCCGGCGTGTGGAACGTGGAGCAGCTGGACCCCGATCCCTTCTTCGCCGCCATGAACGAGTGGGGCCTGCCCATTGACGAACTGGCCGGCATTGAGCTGGTCAAGGACTGAGGGGGTGACCGTACCGGCCTACGACGCGGTGGCGGATTTTTACGTGGCGTTCGTGGACCGGTTGCTGGCTGACCCGGGCAGCTTCTGGCACCCGCTGCTGGAACGGTATGACGAGCTGCTGGGCCCAGACCTGTCCGGCGCCTGCGTGCTGGACATCGCCTGCGGGGAAGGCCACCTGGCCCGGCGCCTGTGTACGTTCGGACCGGCTTCGGTGCTGGGCATTGATCTGGCGCCCGCACTGATTGAGGTGGCCACCAAGCGCGCCGACGATCCTCGCCTGAGTTTCCGGGTAGACGACGCGCAGACACTGGCCACCATCCCCGACGCCTCGGTGGACGTGGCAGTGTCCAAGCTGGCCCTGATGGACATTGCCGACCACCGCGCCTTGTTTCAGGCCACAGCGCGCGTGCTGGTGCCGGGGGGCCGGTTCCTGTTGTCGCTGCTGCACCCCTGCTTCGAGACGCCCTTTCATGAAGAGCGGGCGCCCCGGTTTCTCCTGGACGACACCGGAAGGCGCCTCGCCTACCGCATTCAGGCCTATGCCCAGGAAGGCCCCTGGCATTCGGGTGGCAGCGGGGTGCGCGGTCGCCTGGGGGCCCACCACCGCACACTCTCCACGCTGGTCAACGACCTGCTGGCCGCCGGTTTGACCCTGCGCGGCCTGTATGAGGTGACCAGTGCCCCGGTGGGCCTGCTGTCGCAGGTGCCGCAGACCCTGCTGCTGGACGCCCAGCGCCCGGACTAAGTCGCTCGCTGTTGATCGGGGGCTTGGCAGCGAGTGACTTAGGCAGAGGGCCCGTTCACGCTGCGGCTGGCTTCCGTCTCCAGACTGCGGCGCGAACGGTGGTCTCGGCCAGTGTTCAGGTGGGGCCTTCGGCCCGGCCCCCGCGCCGTCATCCCGTACACTGACAGGGTTGCCCTGCCCTGCCGGGCGGGAGAAGGAGTCGTGAAACCATGGGATTAGCTATTGGTATTGTTGGCCTGCCCAACGTCGGAAAAAGCACGCTGTTCAACGCCATCACGCGCGCCGGGGCGCTGGCGGCGAACTACCCCTTTGCCACCATCGAGCCCAACGTGGGCCGCGTGACCGTACCCGATGAGCGCCTCGCCGCCCTGAGCAAGGTCTTCACCAGGGGCGAGCGCGTGCCGCCCATCATTCCCACCTTTGTGGAGTTCGTGGATATTGCGGGCCTGGTCAAAGGCGCCAGCAAGGGCGAGGGCCTGGGCAACCAGTTTCTGGCCAACATCCGCGAGGCCGACGCGATTGCCCACGTGGTGCGCTGCTTTGAAGACGGCAACGTGGTGCATGTGGCCGGGCGCGTGGACCCCACCGACGACATCGAGACCATCAACACCGAGCTGATTCTGGCGGACCTCTCGGGCCTGGAAAAGCGCCTGCAGAACCTGCAGAAAAAGGCCAAGAGTGGCGACAAGGACGCGCGTGAGCAGGCGGCTCTGGCTGAGCAGATCATCGCCGTGCTGGGCGAGGGCAAGCCGGCGCGCGCCGCCCAGTACGACGCGCCCATTCCCAAGGAATTCGGCCTGATCACCACCAAGCCCGTGATCTACGTGGCGAACGTGGGCGAGGACGACCTGACGCAGGACAACGAGCACGTGCAGAAGGTGCGCGACTACGCCGCCGCCGAGGGCGCGCAGGTGGTCAAGATCAGCGCCCAGATTGAAGGCGAACTGGCCGAGATGCCCGAGGACGAGGCCCGCGCTTTTCTGGAAGAGCTGGGCGTGCAGGAAAGCGGCCTGGACCAGCTGGTGAAGGTGGGCTACGAGACGCTGGGCCTGATCACCTTCATCACCAGCGGCGAAAAAGAGGTGCGCGCCTGGACCATCCGCAGGGGCGAAAAGGCCCCCGAAGCCGCCGGGGAAATCCACAGCGACCTGGAACGCGGCTTTATCCGCGCCGAGGTGATCGAGTGGGACAAGATGGTGGAAGCGGGCGGCTGGGCCCCCGCCAAGGCCAAGGGCTGGGTCCGCACCGAGGGCAAGGACTACGTGATGAAAGACGGCGACATCATGAACGTGCTGCACAACATGTAGGGGTTGTGGGCTGTGGGTTGTCGGACGTAGGAAAAGAGGGCGGGCCGCATTGCTGGGCCTGCCCCTCATCTTTTCCTACAACCCACACCCTACGTCCGACAACCCCTCATACGGGTTACGGAATTTTTTCGACCGAAGGGACTCGAAGAGCTGCGCAGCAGAGCAGGAAAAGATGCGGATTTCCGGGAATTGGGCTGGAACAGCGCCGAAGGCGGGGAACATCCCCCTTCTTCCCGGATGCTCCGGAAATGAACGGCAGTCCGTATCACTTCCCCACACAGAAATTCCGGAACACCGCGTCCACCACGTCCTCCTGCACGTCCTGGCCGGTCAGCTCGGCCAGGGCCTGCAGGGCTTCTTCCAGCTCATAACTGGCCAGATCGTCGGGAAGGGTCTGGGCGGCCTGGATGTGGGCCAGCGCGCGGCGGGCGGCGTCGGCCTGGCGCTCGGTGGTCAGCCACGCTTCGCCCCGGGCGGCGTCGCCCAGCAGGGCCGCCCCAATGGCCGCGCGCAGTTCGGGCAGGCCCTGGCCGGTCACGGCGCTCACGTCCAGGGCCTGTGGGTCGGTCCAGGCCACGGTCAGGTCGGCCTTGGTGCGCAGGCGCAGCACGCGGCCCCCAGCGGGCAACTCGGCGTCCAGGGGCTCGCGGGGGCGGCTGCCGTCTTCCAGCACCAGCACCAGATCGGCGGCCTCCGCCAACTGGCGGGCCTGTTGCACGCCCGCCGCCTCGATCTGGTCCCCGGTCTCGCGGATGCCGGCCGTGTCCACCAGCGTCACTGGCACCCCGGCCAGTTCCAGGCCAGCTTCCAGATAGTCGCGGGTGGTGCCGGGCAGCGGCGTCACAATGGAGCGTTCGTAGCCCACCAGGGCGTTGAGCAGGCTGCTTTTGCCCGCGTTGGGGCGGCCAATCAGGGCCAGCCGGGCGCCGCGCGTGGCCAGGCGCCCGGCGTGGGCGGTGCGCACCAGGTCCTGCAACTCGCGCTCGGCCTGGGCCAGTGGCGCGGCGCGGTCTTCCTCGGGCACGCCCTCTTCGGGATAGTCCAGCAGGGCCTGCACGGCGGCCAGGGTGCGGGTCACCTGGGCGCTCACGCGCTGCACCCGCCCGCGCAGGGCGCCGCTCAGGCCCAGGCTGGCCTGCCGCCGGGCGGCGTCGGTCTGGGCGTCCACCAGGTGCAGCACCGCCTCGGCCTGGGTCAGGTCCAGGCGGCCGTGCAGGTAGGCGCGCAGGGTAAATTCCCCGGGGCGCGCAGGCCGGGCGCCCAGAGCCAGCGCCCCCGACAGGACCCCGGCCAGCACAGCGGGGCTGCCGTGGGTCTGAAACTCGGCCACGTCCTCGCCCGTAAAGGAGCGCGGCGCACGGAACACCAGACACAGGCCCTCGTCCAGCACCTCGCCCGCACTGTCCAGAAAATGCCCGAACAGAAAGCGGCCCCCGGGTGTGGCCGAAGGCACGCGCCGCCCCCGGAACAACCCGTCGGCCACCGCCAGCGCCTGCGGGCCACTCACCCGCACGATCCCCACGCCCGCGCTGCCCGGCGCAGTGGCAATGGCAGCGATGGTGTCGGACAGGCCAGTGCGCGAACTCACGCCCGGCAGGCTAGCACTGTGAGAGGCGAGTGCAGGCAGGCGTGCGGGTGGAGCGCCGGGGGTTTTCCCTGCCCGGGAGGGATTGAGCCTGTGGAAAAAGGAGCGTGCCTGCTTCCCCCGCTTTCAAAGTTCACGCTCATGCGCCGGCCCTAGCATGGCCGGGTATGCGCCCTAACGTGCTTTCTGCGGCCCTGACCCTGGGGACCGCCCTGCTGCTTGCTTCTGCCGCCGCCCAGACGGCGGCCCCGGCCAAACCGGCCACGCCCGCCACCCCGGCCAAGGGGGTTAGCTCGGCGGCCACCACCAAGGCGGTCAGCGCGCTGTCCATCGAGGTGAGCCGGGCCGTGGGTGGCCGCATCCTTTCCTGCCCCGACGCCCTGAAACTCAGCCCGCGCGCCGTGTGCCTCTACAGCACCCAGGCCCAGGCCAGCCTGCGCCCGCTGCTGCGGGGCAAGCTGGGCGCCCGCGCCCAGGGCGAGTGGAAAACCACCGGCAAGTCCAACGTGCTGCTGGTGAGCGAAGCGGCGGGCGCCCCGGTGGCGGCCTTCGTGCTGCTCAGCCCCATCAGCGACAAGGAAACGCTGGTGGTGGTGGACGCCGCGCAGGCCACCGCCACCCCCGCCGCCAAGGTGAGCGTGCCCGCCGGCGTGACCCGGGGGCAGCCCTACGTGCTTGGCAGTGACCTGGCCGGGGTGGTCAGTGTGGCCTCGCTGGGCGGCGGCAAATACCGCCTCTCGGCCGACGACAACGCCCTGACCGTGACGGTGGGGCAGCGCAGCGCCCAGACCTCGGGCGGGGCCGTGGAACTGCCGCTGGCCCCCGCCACCGACGGCAAGAATCTGATTTTCCCGGTGTCGGGCCTGCGCGCCCTGGGCTGCACGGTGACCCCGGCGGGCGGCAGCCTGACGGTGGCCTGCGGCAGTGACAGCGTGGGCCTCAAACCCATCGTGTTCTGAGGGCGGCCCCGGGCGGGGGAAGGGGCTTTGTGGGTCCCTCTCCCCACCGCTTTCTTTTGCCTGCCCAGTCCGGTGGGACGCCGGCTTCATGCAGGCTTTAGCGGGTCTTGGGCATTTCCTGGCGGTGCGGCGCAGGGCCCTGGCCTGTCACGGCATGATGGGCACCAAGGTGCCACGCCGTTTTCTGGCCAAGCCGCTTTTCACAGGAGGAATCCCATGACCATTCTCGACCGTCTGTCCCGACTGCTGCGCGCCAACGTCAATGACCTGATCAGCCGCGCCGAGGACCCGGGCAAGATCATTGATCAGGCCCTGCGCGACATGCGCGCCGCCTACACCGAGGCCCGCAGCGAAGTGGCCGAGGCCATGAGCCAGAACGCCAAACTGGAGCGCGAGGCCAGCACCAACCGCCGCATGAGCAGCGAGTACGAGAAAAAGGCCGAGGAGGCCCTGCGCGGCGGCAGCGAGGAGCTGGCCCGTGAGGCCCTGCGCCGCGCCCAGAACGCCAAGGACCTGGCCGCCGGCTTTGAAGAGCAGCTGCACACCCAGACCCAGACGGTCGAGCAGCTCAAGACCCAGCTGCGCGCCCTGGAAGCCAAGATTGACGAGATGGAAGGCAAAAAGACCCTGCTGGCCGCCCGGCAGAAGACCGCGCAGGCCGGGGCCACCCTGGACCGGGTGTCGGGCTTTGACAAGGCGGGCGGGGCCATGGACGCCTTTGAAGAGATGGAAGCCAAGGTGGCGGGCCTGGAAGACCGTAACCGCGCCGTGACCCAGCTGCGCCAGGAAGGGGACCTTGACGCCCAGCTCAAGGATCTGGGCCGCAACCGCGAACTGGACGACGCCTTTGCCGCCCTGAAGGCCAAGGTGCAGGGCGAGGGCACCGGGAACCCGGGCAGCTAAGTCACTCGCTGCCAAGCCCCCGATCAACCGAGCGGCCTGGGACAGCGGCGCCGCAGAGCGAGTGGCGAACCCAGTGCCTCGCACCAGGAATGGAAACGTTTCTGCGCCCTTCTGAACCGTTGGACTGAGAGGGGCGAGGGACTTAAAGCGCCCCGATCAGCGAAGACCCCACAGGACAGGCCTGGGGGGTTTTCGCTGGTGGGGCCGGGGACCTGCGCCTTCTGACGGACGCCACTGGGCCAAAGTTCATGTTTGCTGACAGAATGAGGGCGATGAGGCGTTCTACCCTAGGCAGTATGTCTGCCCCCCTGCTGCGCACGCTGCTGGGCACCCTGGCCCTGGGCCTGTCGGCGTGCGCGCCGCAGACGACCACCACAGTTCAGGCCAACACCCCGGTGTCTGCGGTGTCGTTCTATCCCCATGAACCCGGGCTGGCCTGGACCTACCTGCCCGAAGGCGACGCGGCCGGGCAACCGGCGTATGTGCTGCGTGCACTTGGGCCCACAGTATTTTTCGATCAGCCCACCCTGGCCTTTCAGATGACCGGGCGCGGCGCCGACCAGACGTGGTACCGCACGGTGGGCAGCGGCGGCGTGTTTCTGCACGGCCTGAGCAAGCCCGGCGTGACCATTCGCCTGCAGCCCGCGTGGCGCGAGGCCCCGGCCGAGAACGAGTGGCGCCTGGGCCTGAGCTGGCAGGGCCAGTCGCAGGTGACCCTCAGCGGCGAAGACGGCCAGGAGCGCGCGCGCGGCACCCTGAACTACAGCTACGTGGTGCAGGACCGCCGCACGGTGCAGACCCCGGGCGGCCGCTTTGAGGTCTGGGTGGTCACCCGGCAGCTGACCGACACGCTGGGCGGGCTGTTTCCGGCCACCCAGCAACTGTGGTTTACCCCGTTCGTGGGCGACGTGCGCACGCCCGAGGGGCTGCTGCTCACGGGACGCAACTTCACGGCGCGCACAGGAGGCCGCTAAATGGACAGCCCCGCAACCCTGACCCCGCTGCTGGACCGGGTGAGTGGCCCCGCCGACCTCAAGAGCCTGCCGCGCGAGCAGTTGCCCCAACTGGCCCAGGAACTGCGCGAGGAGATCGTGCGCGTGTGTTCGGTGGGCGGGCTGCACCTCGCGTCCTCGCTGGGGGCCACCGACCTGATCGTGGCGCTGCATTACGTGCTGAATTCCCCGCGTGACCGCCTGCTGTTCGACGTGGGGCACCAGGCCTACGCCCACAAGATGCTCACCGGGCGCCGCGCCCAGATGCCCACCATCAAGAAAGAGGGGGGGCTGAGCGGCTTTACCAAGGTCAGTGAATCCGAGCACGACGCCATTACGGTGGGGCACGCCAGCACCAGCCTCGCCAACGCGCTGGGCATGGCCGTGGCGCGCGACGCCCTGGGCCAGGACTACCGGGTGGCCGCCGTGATTGGCGACGGCGCCCTGACTGGCGGCATGGCCCTGGCCGCCCTGAACACCATTGGCGACACCAACCGCCGGATGCTGATGGTCCTGAACGACAACGAGATGAGCATCTCCGAGAACGTGGGGGCGCTGAACAAATTCATGCGCGGCCTGCAGGTGCAGCGGTGGTTTCAGGAGGGCGAGGGCGCCGGGAAAAAGGCCGTGGAGGCGGTCAGCAAGCCCCTGGCCAGTCTGATGAGCCGCGCCAAGAACTCTACCCGCCATTTCTTCGACCCGGCCAGCGTGAACCCCTTTGCGGCCATGGGCGTGCGCTATGTGGGGCCGGTGGACGGCCACAACGTGGAAGAACTGGTGTGGCTGCTGGAGCGCTTGGTGGACCTGGACGGGCCCACCATCCTGCATGTGGTGACCAAGAAGGGCAAGGGCCTCAGTTATGCCGAGGCCGATCCCATCTACTGGCACGGCCCCGGCAAGTTTGACCCAGCCACCGGCGAATTCAGCGCCAGCAAGGCGTATTCCTGGAGCAACGCTTTCGGGGACGCCGTGACCGAGCTGGCCGCACAGGACCCCTGCACCTTCGTGATTACCCCCGCCATGCGCGAGGGCAGCGGGCTGGTGGGGTACAGCAAGGCGCACCCCAACCGCTACCTGGATGTGGGCATTGCCGAGGAAGTGGCGGTGACGGCGGCGGCAGGCATGGCGCTGCAGGGCCTGAAACCGGTCGTGGCGATCTACTCCACCTTCCTGCAGCGCGCCTATGACCAGGTGCTGCACGACGTGGCGATTGAGCACCTGAACGTGACCTTCGCCATTGACCGCGCCGGCATTGTGGGGGCCGACGGCGCCACCCACAACGGCGTCTTTGACCTGAGCTACCTGCGCTCTATTCCCGGCGTGCGCGTGGGCCTGCCCCGGGACACCGCCGAACTGCGCGGCATGCTCAAGTACGCCCAGAACCACCCCGGCCCCTTTGCCATCCGCTACCCGCGCGGCAACACCGCTCCCGTCCCCGAAGGCACCTGGCCGGACCTGGACTGGGGCACCTGGGACACCGTGCAGGCCGGGCAGGACGTGGTCATTCTGGCCGGCGGCAAGGCGCTGGAGTACGCCCTCAAGGCGGCGGCTGGCCTGGACGGGGTGGGCGTGGTGAATGCCCGTTTCGTCAAACCGCTGGACGAGGCCCTGCTGCGCGAACTGGCCCGCACGGCCCGCGCCCTGATCACCGTGGAGGACAACACCGTGGTGGGCGGCTTCGGCAGCGCGGTGCTGGAATTCCTGAACGCCGAGGGCCTGTCGGTTCCGGTGCGCGTGCTGGGCATTCCCGATGAGTTCCAGGAACACGCCACCGCCGAGAGCGTGCACGCCCGCGCCGGCATTGACGCCCCGGCGATTCGCACCGTACTGGCGGAGCTGGGGGTGGACGTTCCTCTGGGGGTGTAGATGGTTGAAGGGGGATGGTTGATGGAAAAGTGCGGCTCTTCCATCAACCATCCCCCTTTCACCCTCAACGCCTTATCGCGCCTTCCCCTTCCACCACCCACTTCGTCGTCGTCAGTTCCCGCAGGCCCATGGGGCCCCGGGCATGCAGCTTCTGGGTGCTGAT
This sequence comes from Deinococcus arcticus, assembly GCF_003028415.1. Lineage (NCBI taxonomy): Bacteria > Thermotogati > Deinococcota > Deinococci > Deinococcales > Deinococcaceae > Deinococcus > Deinococcus arcticus. The sequence continues at coordinate 7,178 of NZ_PYSV01000007.1, read as the reverse complement.
GGCCACCTCGGCGCCCAGGCCCAGCTGGCCGCCGTCGTTGAAGCGGGGGCTGGCGTTGACCATCACGGCGGCCGAGTCCACGTCCTGCACGAAGCGCTCGGCCTGGGCGGGGTCGCGGGTCAGGATCACGTCGGTGTGGTTGCCGTGGGCGGCGATGAAATCCAGGGCCTCATCCAGCCCAGAGACGGTCTTGATGCTGAGGGTGAGACTCAGGAATTCGGTGCCGTAATCAGCCTCGGCGGCAGCCTGAGCGGGCACGCCGGCCGCCTGCAGGACTGCCAGGGTTTCGGGGTCGGCGCGCAGGGTCACGGCATCGGCCACCAGAGGGCGCACGAGTTCGGGCAGCGTGCTCAGCGCCGCGCGGTCGAGGAGCAGCGTATCCAGGGCGTTGCAGGCGCTGGGTTTCTGCACCTTGGCGTTGTGCAGGAGGGCGGCAGCTTTCGCGCGGTCCCCGGGCGTACGGGCGAACGAGGCATCCAGGTACACGTGCACCACGCCAATCCCGCCCACGATCACGGGCACGGTGGCGTTCTCCACGCAGAAGCGGTGCAGGCCAGCGCCGCCGCGCGGAATGATGGCGTCCACCAGATCGTCCAGTTTCAGCAGCTCCAGCATGCGCCCGCGCGCCGGGTCGCGGATCACCTGCACCGCGTCGGCCAGCAGGCCCTGGGCCCGCAGCGCCGCGTGAATCACCTCTTCCAGCGCGGCGTTGCTGCGCCCCGTTTCCTTGCCGCCGCGCAGAATGACGGCGTTGCCGCTCATCAGGGCCAGGGCCGCCACGTCCACCGTCACGTTCGGGCGGCTCTCGTAGATCACGCCCAGCACGCCCAGCGGCACGCGGCGGGTGCTCACCCGGATGCCGCTGGGCTGGGTCTGCACCGGACCGGTCTCCCCCACCGGGTCCGGCAGGCGCGACACCGCCTCCACATCGGCGGCGATGCCTTCTAAGGCGGCCGGGCTCAGGCGAAGGCGGGCGACCATTGGCTCGGGCAGGCCCGCCGCCACAGCCGCCGCCACATCCTGCGCATTGGCGGCCAGGATCACCCCGGCCTGGGCCCGTAGCCCAGCGGCGATGGCCGCCAGGGCCGCCACCTTGCGCGCGGTGGGCAGCGAACGCAGCACACGGGCCGCCGCCCGGGCCCGCGTGCCCATGAGGCGAATGCTGGGGGCTTCGGTCTGGCTCATGGCCCGAGGCTAGCAGGCCGGCCCGGGCGGCCCAGGGCGCTGGCCTAGCCCTGATCGCGCCGGGGGGCAGCGTGCAGCAGGGCCTGGGCCAGGGCGGCCGGGTCGTGCCGGGCCTGGCCGGGCTGCAGCAGGGGCAGCACCACGGCGCGACCCCGCAGCTCACGGGTGGCGCCCGTCAGGTTCAGCAGGTGTGCGCCGCCCTCGGCGTAGCGGGCCACCACATCACGCGGGGGCACGGCGCTGTTCACCAGCACGCAATCTGGCAGGCGCCCCAGGTGGCGGGTGATGGCCTGCACGTGGTCTTCCAGGCTCAGGCCGTCGGTTTCGCCGGGCTCGGTCATCAGGCTGGCCACGTAGATCAGCGGAGCGGGCGAGGCGCGCAGTTCGCGGGCAATCTCGGGCACCAGCAGCGCGGGAATGATGCTGGTATACAGGCTCCCCGGGCCCAGCACAATCTGGTCGGCTTCCCGGATGGCGTGCAGCACTTCCGGCAGGGCGGGCAGCGCCGGGGGGTCAAGCTGCACATGCTGAATCTGCGCTTCGCCCATCTCGGCGGCAAAGCGGCTCTCGCCGCGCAGGGTGCGGCCGTCATTCAGGCGGGCCACCAGGGTGGCAGGCTGGGTGGTGGCCGGGTACACCCGCCCGCGAATGCGCAGCACCTCGTGAATGTCCAGCATGGCTTCACTCAGGCCGCCTTCTTCCTCACTGAGGGTGGCCAGCAGCAGGTTGCCGAAGGTATGCCCCTGAATGCCGTCGCCGCGTTCAAAGCGGTGCAGGAGCAGCCGGGCCATGACTGGACTGTCCGAGAGCGCCGCGTAGCAGTCGGTGAGGTCGCCGGGCGCGATCATATCCAGCGAGGCGCGCAGCCGCCCCGAGGAGCCCCCGTCGTCAGAGACGGCCACGATGGCCGTGGTGTTGCCGGTATGCACCCGCAGCCCCGAGAGCAGGTTGCTCAGGCCGGTGCCGCCTCCCACCGCCACGATGCGCGGGCCCCGGGCGAGGTGGCGGCGCTGGTACATCAGGTCCACGGCCTGTTCGGGGGCGGTGCCAGTGCCGCGCAGCACCGAGCGGCTGAGCATCATGATGCTCCACAGCGCGCCCAGCAGCGACAGCACCATCAGGGCCATGCCGCCGGTGTACAGCGGCATCACCTCGGGGCTCACCAGATGGTTGACCCATAGAATCCAGCGGGTGGCCACGAAATGCAGCGGTCCGGTCCAGGTGAAGTGCAGCACGCCCACCGCCCCCACCAGGGTGCAGACCACGAACAGCAGCAGCCACCGCTTGACCCCCAGGCCCGGCGACATCCACATGCGGGCGCGGCGGGTCACCTGCTGGCCGCGCTGCACCATGTCGCCCCGCATGCTCTCCGGCACCACCGGCGAGCTGCGGGGGATGGGCGGGTCGCTCACGCCTCCTCGCCCGCCTTCATGTCGCGGTGGTCCATGATGTCCACATTCAGGTCCTTCAGGTCCTGGGCCAGGCGCGCGGCCACCGCCACGCTGCGGTGCTGGCCCCCCGTGCAGCCCACCGCCACGGTGTAGCCGTGCCGCCCGGCCGCGCGGGCGCGCTCGGCGGCCACGCGCACAAAATCACGCAGCTCGGTATAGAACACCTCGGCGCCGGGGTCCCCGAAGGCGTAGCGGGCCACGGCCGGGTCCAGGCCGGTGCGGGGGCGCAGTTCGGCGTCGTAGTAGGGATTGGGCAGCGATCTCACGTCCAGCACCAGATCGGCGTCGCGGGGCGGCGCGTGCTTGAAGCCAAAGGACATCAGGCGCAGGTGAAAGTCGTTTTCCAGCCGGAACAGGCGCAGCACCTGGGCCGACAGGTCGCGGGCACTGAGGTGCGTGGTGTCAATCACGGTGTCGGCAATGGCGCGCAGGGGCGCGAGCAACTCGCGTTCGCGCGCAAAGTCCAGCATCAGGTTGTCGCCCAGCGGGTGCTCGCGGCGGGTGAAGTTGTAGCGCTTGAGCAGCACGTCCGTGTTGGCTTCCAGAAACAGCACGCGCAGGTCCTCGCGGCGGCGCGAGAGCCGCACGTAGCTGGCTTCCAGTGCGCCCAGGAAATCGCGGGTGCGCGCGTCGGTACTGATGGCCACGCAGGGCAGCCCCCGCGCCGACACGAGGTCGTGCATGGCGCCCCACAGTTCTGGGGGCAGGTTATCGGTGATAAAGAACCCGGCGTCTTCCAGGGTGCGCAGCGCGGTGCTCTTGCCACTGCCAGACAGACCGGAGACGACGACAAAAGGCATGGGGGCAGTGTAACGTGAGCGCCCTGCCCGGGCCTGATGAGACAGTCAGGTTCTGGTCAGGGCCTGGGGACCGCCGGACGGGGCCCGGACGTCACGCGGCTTTGCCCACCCTGGCCCCCTTTACAGCCACCGCTCAATGACGTCGCGCGGCACCGTCGTCCAGGTGATATGGCTCACGTGGGTCTGACCAGCGGAAGACCGCGTCTCGGTGCGCAGCAGCGCGTTCCACCCCCGGCTCAGCTTGAAATTCACCCGAATGTTGTCCTGGTAGGTCGAGATCTGGCCGGACTGTTCATAACCACGGACGCAGCGTTGCTCCCCCTGAACCGTGAGGTCTTCTGACACATACACCAGGTCAACCCGGGCCGGGCTGGTGGGTTTGTCATAGGCCCGCAGGTCGTAGTGCAGCCTCCGTTCTTCCGGAATCGGCGAGGTAAGGGGCTGCGCCCCCTGCTGAACATCAGCGAAGCGGTAGAAAAAGAAGGCCACCTCGGGCAGGTGCACCTTGACCCCTGCCGTGGCCTTCAGGCCATCCACCGGGCACAGGCCACCTGCCAGTGAATTATTGCCTCGCATGGACAGCGTGTATTGCAGGGTTTCGGCTGGGCCAGTCTGAAGGGGCGCCGCGCCAGTGAGGCGGCCGTCGGGCTGCAGGTGCGCGGCCAGCACGGCACTCTGGCCCCGGAGGCTGTAAAGCGGCACCACGTTTCTGGCCTTCCAGCCCTCCACGGTCCCGCCCGGCACATACGACTCGCCCAGCCTAAAGGCCGTGTAGACCGGCAAAGGCTGTGGGGGAGCGTCCACGTAATACGGGCGCAGCTCGGCCTCTGTGAGGGGTCGCAGCGGGGCCTGTACGGACGGATCAACGCAGCCACTCAGAAAGGGCAGCAGCAGGGCAGGCACGAGACGTCGCACCCAGACAGCTTAGGCAATTGGCCCACACCCCGGCGCCGCACGTGCGGCGCGCAGGAAGGGTGACAGGACTGTACGCCTGCACTGATCCCGGCAGCCCCGACCAGTGATACGGATTCCGTCCATTGCCGGAACATCCAGGAAGAAGGGGGATGTTCCTCCACTTCCCGGACATCCGTCTCTGTTCCTGCGCTGAGCCGAAAGCGAGGGGGGGGGAGCGGACTTGGAGAGCGCTGTCGCAGAGCAAACCCCAGAAAAACGGAACTGCGGCGATGAAAACGCACCCCTGCGCCCTTCCAACAGGCTCGGGCATCAGAGGAGTCCCGTATCAGCTGGCCCCCGACAGCCTCGCCCTTCAGGACCTTCGGCAACCCCTCTTGCCCACGCCGCGCTGCTCCTCCCAGAGCAATGGGAGGAGCAGCGCGGCGTGCCTCAGAACGAGGTGGTCACGACCTGCCCAGGTGGCGTTTCGCCTGGGGCCCGGCCTCCTTCAGCGCACCTTCGTTCCGCTGGGCAGGTCCAGTGTCAGGCCCACGAGGTCCAGGTTGCCCTGATCGTCCTCGGCGGCCAGGATCATGCCCTGGGACTCGATACCGCGCAGCTTGGCGGGCTTCAGGTTGGCGACCAGAATCACCTTGCGGCCCACCAGGGCTTCGGGGGCGAACCACTGGCGAATGCCGCTGACCACGGTGCGTTCCTCCTCGCCCAGGCGCACCGTCAGTTTCAGCAGCTTGTCGGCCTTGGGCACGGCCTCGGCAGCCAGCACCTCGGCCACACGCAGGTCAATGCGGGCAAAGTCGTCAATGGAAATCAGGGCCTCAGCGGGGGCGGTGGGCGCGGCGGCCGGAACAGCGGGAACAACTTCCGTCTGGGTCATGGGGGTCACGTTCTCTTTCACGGGCTCTTTGGCGGGTTTGGGGGTGGCTTCGGGGGCCAGCTTGTCAGGGGCCACCCTGGGTTCGGGCTTGGGAAACAGAATCGCGCCGCCCACCACCTGGGTGCCGGCCGGGGTCAGGCCCCAGGCGCCGGCCAGGGTGTAGGACTGGCCGCCCAGGCCCAGTTGCGCGCGCAGTTCGCGGGCCTTACTGGGCAGCGCCGCTTCCAGGGCCACGCTGGCCACGCGCAGGCCCTCGGCGGCGGTGTACAGCACCGTGTCCAGGCGCCGGGCGGTCTGCTCACTCTTGGCCAGGTTCCAGGGCGCGCTCTCGGCAATGTAGCGGTTGAGGTCGCGCACGAAGTTCATGGCCGCTTCCAGGGCCATATTGATCTTCAAGTCGTCCACCAGCCCCAGAATCTGCCCTGGCAGGGCCAGCGCGGCGGCCTCGATCTCGCGCTCGCGCTCGGTAATCTCGGTGGCCGCCGGAATCACGCCGCCCCGGTACTTCTGAATCATGGACACGGTGCGCGAGAGCAGGTTGCCCAGATCGTTGGCAAGGTCGCTGGTCAGGCGCGAGACCAGAATGCCCTCGCCGTAGGGACTATCGGCACTCAGGGTGGCCTCGCGCAGCAGGGTGTAGCGGATGGCGTCCACCGGGTACTGCGCCACCAGCGCTTCGGGGTCAATGGCGTTGCCCAGGCTCTTGCCCATCTTGCGCCCGTCCTCGGCCAGGATGTGACTGTGCACCACGAGGCGGCGGTAGGGGGGCAGCCCGGCGGCTTTCAGCATGGTGGGCCAGAACACCGCGTGCGGCTTGAGAATGTCCTTGCCGATCACGTGCCACGCGGTGCCGATCACCTCGGGGCGCTCGCCCTTGCTCACCGGCGCCGAGACGTAATTCAGCAGCGCGTCAAACCACACGTAGGTGACGTGGTCCGGGTCCCAGGGCAGTTCAATACCCCAGGGCACGCGGCTCTTGGGCCGCGAGATGCTCAGCGGCCCAATGGGCTCCCTGAGCATTTCCAGCACCTCGTTGCGGTAGCCGGCCGGCTGGATAAAGTCGGGGTTCTGCCCAATATGGTCCAGCAGCCACGCCTGATACTTCTCCATGCGGAAGAAATAGTTCGCCTCGCGGCGCAGTTCGGGTGGGTCCTTGTCGCCGGGATAACGGCGCACGCCGTCCGGGCCCTCCACCAGCTCTTTTTCCGTGACGTAACGCTCGGCGCCCACGGAGTACAGCCCCTCGTACTCGTCAAAGTAGATGTCGCCCGCGTCGTACACCCGCTGCAGGATGTCCTGAACGAAGCGCTTGTGGCGCCCCTCCGTGGTGCGCACAAAGTCGTCGTAGGCGATGTCCAGCCGGTCCCACAGGCCCTTGAAGGCGCGTGTGGCCAGATCATCCACGAACACCTGCGGGGTCTGGCCGGCCTTGGCGGCGGCCTTGGCAATCTTCTCGCCGTGCTCGTCGGTGCCGGTCAGGAAAAACACCTCGCGCCCGGCCAAGCGCTGGTAGCGGGCAATGGCGTCGGTGAGAATCTTCTCGTAGACGTGGCCGATGTGCGGCGCGCCGTTGGCGTAGTCAATGGCCGTCGTGATGAAAAATGCGCGGTCAGGGTGGCTCATGGGATTCCTTCCTTCCCGGCCTGGGGCCGGGCAACCTCCACAGCATAAAGGGCAAAGGAAAGCGGGGCGCCCGGCCTGCTCAGAACGCCCCGCGCAACACCAGTGCAGTTCAGGGTCGCTGGGGCATTCGCATGGTGGGCAGGGGGCGGGCCATGGGGGCAGTGTAACGCGGCCCCCCGCCCGCACGCCTGTGCCACTTGCCTTAGAGCATTTGTCATAAAGACACTGATGGATGAACATGTTTGAACCAGCCGTGAATATCACTCGGTGTGACGGCATCCAGTGCGGCAAACACCGCCTGAAGCAGTTCGTCCACCTGTCGGCAGTCCC